>JAICSZ010000106.1 GCA_025936615.1 Pedococcus sp.
AGCGCCGTGAAGGCTGCCGCAGCCCTGCTGGCGACCGACGCGTTGACGACGATGGTGCCGCGCGAACGCTTGCCGTCGAAGCCCCAGAAGTTGACCCGGACCTGCCGTAGCTGGGAGCGCCCGACCGGGCACCCCGTGGTCCAGGAGTACCCCACCATCCCGTTCCACAGCGCGTCGGGCAAGGGGCTGATGCCGGCGTTGGCGCCGGGCCCGCTCGCCGCCTCGTTGTCGGGGAAGCGCACCGCGGGCTGCGGACCCCGGGCCGGCACGGGCGCCAGGCGGTCCTCACCCCGGGCCTGGGTCCGCGGGGCCACGGCGGTATGCCGCGTGCTCGCGGTCGGCTTCGGAGTCGCCTTCGTCGGTGGCAGGGTCGTGGTCGTGCTGCTGGCCGAGGCGCTGGAGGCGGTGCTCGCGGGCGAGCCGTAGCGGGAGGTGGTCGCTGCCGACTGGCCGCCCTCCTGGCCGGAACACCCCGCGAAGGCGAGGGCGGGGCCCAGGAGGCACGCGGCATACCGGGTCGTGCGCATGGGACACCCACTGTGCCCCGGATGGTGCGCACGGGCCAAACCGGCCCGGGGCGCGGACGCCCGCGGTCAGTCGCTGCAGGGGCGGGCGACCGTGGGGGTCTCCTGGGTCGGCCTCGGCGGCAGCGGCGGCACCTGCGACAACGGCGCCAGGTCGGTGAAGGCGTTGCCGATGACCAGGTCGACCGACGCACCGGCGCGGTTGTCGCGGACCAGCTGTGCGTCCGGCACGTGCCCCTTGAGCAGGGCCGCGGCGAGGTCGCCCTGCTCGCCGTAGCGGATGATGGCAGTGCCCATCTGCATCGTGCGCAGCGGGTCGTTGGCGACGTCCTTGACCTTGAAGCCCCGGGCCTTCACCGCGTCAGCGACGGTCTTGGCCAGGCCGGTCTTGTAGGTGGTGTTGTAGACGTTGACGGTGACCTCGCTCGGGATCGGCTTGAGCCTGGGCGGGATCGCGACGAGCTTGTCGCCGGCGTAGCCCAGCCCCACGACGACGTCGACCGACGTGCTGCCACGGCTGTCCTGGAACAGCTTCGAGCCGGTGATCTGGGACTGGACGAGGAGCGCCTGGTCGAGGCCCTTGGGGCCGTAGTGGATGACGGCGCTCGGCGTCACGTACCAGGAGTCGGGGGCGTTGCTGATGCCGCCGATCGTGAACTTGCGCTTGGCCAGACCTGCTGCGACCTCGGAGGCGACGCCGTCCTTGCCGGTCGCGTTCATGACGTTGACGGTGAACGAGCCACGCGCCGGCGCCGGGACGACGGTCGGCTGGCACGCCGGCTGGGGTGGTGCGGGCGTCATGAGGCCGCTGGAGTACGCAGCCGTGATGCTGGCCGCGCCCAGGATGACGCCGGGGATCGTGACGAAGAGCAGGGCTTGGCGCAGCCGGTGCCTGCGCCAGACCTGTGGTGCGCTGAGGTCCTCGTCCTTCACTGCTGCCCCCTGTGGCTCGGTGCCGTTCGCCCGGCGCTGCTTCTGACCACAATGGTCACACCAGCCACAGTGGTAACACCGCGCGCGACACGCCGCGCTGTCGCTTCGTCACCCAGCCGTGACCCTGGCGGGGCGTCGGGCAGGATGGGCCGCCATGACCTCGTGCCGGACGATGCCGGCCGGCACGCGTGCCGGCGCTGTTGCCGGCATCCTCGCGGCCACGCTCGTGGTGGGTGCCTGCGGTGGGCAGGACGGCGTCGACGGCGAGGTCCGCTCGACCACCAGCGGCAAGGACCACGCCCTCGCAGGCGACTGGGTGGCGGTGCTGGACGAGGACTCGGCACGGGCCTGGTGGGGCCTGAGCGGGATGGACCCGCCCTCGGCTGCGGAGCTGGCCTACCTCGACAACCCGGTGCGCCATGACGACGTCGCGCAGGCCGGAGGCTCGTTGCTCGAGGTGGACCAGGACGGCAAGTTCCGCCTCGAGGTCAGCGGCGTGCGCATCGTCTGCCGCGTGGTCGCGCTGGCGCAGGTGGACCGGATCGCCGGCTGCGCCCGCGTCGACCTGCCCACCGACGGCACGCTGCGCCTGACCGCGACCAAGGACGGCCTCACGGCCAAGGTCGACCACGGCTGACGGTCAGGGGACGGTGACGAGGTCCTTGGCGACGAGCTCGGCCACCTGCACCATGTTGAGGGCCGCGCCCTTGCGCAGGTTGTCGCCGCAGATGAAGAAGTCGAGCGTGTTCGGGAAGTCCAGCGCCTGGCGGAGCCGTCCGGCGAAGCGCGGGTCGCTGCCGACCGCGTCCGTCGGGGTCGGGAACTCCAGGCTCTCGGGGTCGTCGAGGACCACGACGGCCGGCGCCTCGACGAGGGCCTGACGCGCGTCGTCGAGGTCGATGCGGCGCGCGAAGGTCGCGTGCACGGACACCGAGTGGCTGGTGAGGACCGGGACCCGCACACAGGTGGCCGACACCTTGAGCCCGGGTAGTCCGAGCACCTTGCGGGTCTCGTCGCGGATCTTGAGCTCCTCGCTGGTCCAGCCGCCACCCGCGGGCTCTCCGATCCACGGGATCACGTTGAGCGCCAAGGGCGCCGGGAACGGGGATGCCTCCCCGAGCTCGCCCTCGATGAGCCGGCGCACGTCGCCGGCCTGGTGCCCGAGCTCACGGTGCCCGGCGACGACCTCGAGCTCGTCGTTGAGACGGGCCATGCCGACCCGTCCGGCGCCCGAGGCCGCCTGGTAGGAGGCCACCACGAGCTCGGTGAGCTCCCATCCGGCGTGGAGCACGCCCAGGGCGTCGATCATCGTCAGGGTCGTCGCGCTGGGGTTGGCGATGATGCCCTTGGGTCGGTGGTGGATCGCAGCCGGGTTCACCTCGGGCACGACCAGTGGCACGTCCGGGTCGTTGCGCAGCGCCGAGCTGTTGTCGATGACGACCGCACCGCGGGCCGCCGCAACCGGCGCCCACTCGGCGGCGACCTCCGGCGGCAGGTCCACCAGCGCGATGTCGACGCCGTCGAAGAACTCCGCCGTCAACGCCTGCACCACAAGCTCACGGCCGCACACGACGATCTGCGAGCCGACGTCCTCGGGGGCTGCAGCGGCCCTGACCTCGCCCCAGATGTCGGCTCGCATCCCGAGCACCTGCTGGGTCACCGAGCCCACGGCGCCGGTGGCGCCGACGAGGGCGAGCGTCGGCCGCGTGCCCCGCGACACGAGCGAGGTCACCGGCCGGTGCCCCCGTAGACCACGGCCTCACCATCCGCGGAGTCCAGCCCGAAGGCGGTGTGCACCGCGCGCACCGCGTCGTCGAGGACGTCGGAGCGGGTGACGACGGAGATGCGGATCTCGGAGGTCGAGATCATCTCGATGTTGACCCCCGAGTCTGCGAGCGCCTTGAAGAAGGTGGCCGAGACGCCCGGGTGCGAGCGCATCCCGGCGCCGACGAGGGAGAGCTTGCCGATCTGGTCGTCGTACTGGATCGAGGCGAACCCCACGGAGTCCTGGACCGTGCGCAGGGCCTCCACGCCGGTGCGACCGTCGGTCTTGGGGAGCGTGAAGGAGATGTCGGTGAGTCCGGTGTCGGTGGCGGAGACGTTCTGGACGATCATGTCGATGTTGATCGCCGCGTCGGCGCAGGTCTGGAAGATCGCGGCCGCCATGCCGGGGTGGTCCGGCACACCCACGACGGTGATCTTGGCCTCGCTGCGGTCGTGGGCCACGCCGGCGATGATGGGGGCTTCCACGGGGTCTCCTTCTGCTGGCTGGTCCGTGACGATCGTGCCCTCCTTCGCTGAGAAGGAGCTGCGGACGTGGATCGGGATGTCGAACCGCCGGGCGTACTCCACGCTGCGCAGGTGCAGCACCTTGGACCCGGAAGCGGCGAGCTCGAGCATCTCCTCACCCGAGATCCGCGGGATCTTGCGCGCGGCGGGCACGATCCTCGGGTCGGCGGTGAAGATGCCGTCGACGTCGGTGTAGATCTCGCACGCGGCGGCGTGCAGGGCGGCCGCGAGGGCCGCCGCGCCCCAGGGTGGTGATCTCCTTGGTGTCGCCGCTGACGCCCTGGAACCCGGCCACGATGACGATGTGCCCCTTCTCGAGGGCGTCGGTGACCCGCCCCGGCGTCACGTCGATGATGCGGGCCTTGCCGTGGGTCGCGTCGGTGATCACGCCGGCCTGGCTGCCGGTGAAGCTGCGCACGGAGTAGCCGAGGTCGGCGATGGCCATGGCCACCAGCGCCATCGAGATCCGCTCGCCGGCCGTGAGCAGCATGTCCATCTCGCGGGGCGGTGGTTGCGGGCTGACGTCGTTGGCGAGGTCGTGCAGCTCGTCGGTGGTGTCGCCCATCGCTGACACGGCGACGCAGACGTCGTTGCCGGCCTTCTTCGCCTCGATGATCCGTCGAGCGACCCTCTTGATGGCGGCCGCGTCGGCGAGCGAGGAGCCGCCGTACTTCTGGACGACGATCGGCACGGTGGGACTCCCGGACGTGGTGCGGTGGGTGCGGCCGCGTCAGTTTATCCGGGGCCCGAGGGGCGAGACGCACCAGCCGTATGCCGGACGGTCGCCCGGCCTTCCCCTTGCGTCCGACTGAACGCGCGTTTAGCATGCTGAACATGCGATCAGCCGACCAGCCGGACCTCACCGCCCGGGCCAGCATCCGCAACGCCGCGCTGCGGCTGTTCGCCGACCGCGGACCCGATGCCGTCACCGTGCGACAGATCGCCTCCGCGGCCAAGGTCTCCCCAGGCCTGGTGCTCCACCACTTCGGCAGCAAGGCCGGGCTGCGACAGGCCGTCGACGAGTACGTGGCGGGCACCTTCGACGAGATCCTCGAGGTCGGCGGCCGTGACGAGGTGCTCGCCTCGATGACCAGCGGTGACAGCGCCTCGCTCTCGGCAGCGTTCGCCCAGGTCTTCCCGGCCGACTCGCCGCTGCCGGCGTACCTGCGTCGCCTGCTCGTGTCCGGCGACCCCGCTGGGTCGGCGCTGTTCGGCCGCTGGCTGGAGGGCTCACGACAGCTGATGGCCACCCTCGACGCACAGGGCCTGGCCAGGCCGAGCAGGGACCCCGACGTCCGCGCGGCATTCCTGCTCGCCAACGACCTCGCGGTCGTGCTCCTGCGCGACCGCATCCACGAGGCGCTCGGCTTCGACCCGCTGGACCCGGAGGGGGTCCAGCGGTGGGGGGCCGAGGTGACCTCCGTCTATGCACGAGGAGTCTGGATGGGAGAAGAACAGTGATCGAGGCAGTCAGCCTGCGCAAGAGCTACGGCCACATCGTGGCCCTGGACGGGCTGGACCTGGGGGTCGAGCCCGGGGAGGTGCACGGCTTCCTCGGGCCCAACGGCGCCGGCAAGTCCACCACCATCCGGATCCTGCTCGGGCTGGCCCGCAAGAGCGGGGGCGAGGTGACCCTGTTCGGGTCGGACCCGTGGGACGACGCGCCGCGCCTGCACAGCCGGCTCGCCTACGTGCCGGGCGACGTGAACCTGTGGCGCAGCCTGTCCGGCGGACAGAACATCGACCTGCTCGGGCAGGCGCACGGAGGCCTGCGGGCCGAGCGTCGTGACCGGCTCGTGGAGCGGTTCGACCTGGACCCGACGCGGCGCGCGTCCGACTACTCCAAGGGCAACCGCCAGAAGGTCGCCCTCGTCGCGGCGCTCGCCGCCGACGTCGAGCTGCTGGTCCTCGATGAGCCGACCTCCGGCCTGGACCCGCTGATGGAGCAGGTCTTCCAGGAGTGCGTCCGCGAGCGCCGCGCCGAGGGCTGCACGGTGCTGCTGTCGAGCCACATCCTCAGCGAGGTAGAGGCGCTCGCCGACCGGCTGACGATCATCCGCAAGGGCCGCACGGTCAGCACCGGCACGCTCGCCGAGCTGCGGCAGCGGACCCGCACCACGGTGCAGGCCGTCACCCGGTCCGCGCCGGACCTCGACGTGGTCACCGGAGTCCACGACCTGACCCGCGAGGAGTCACCGGGCCGGGTCCACACGAGGTTCAGCGTCGAGACGGACCAGCTCGACGACGCCGTCGGGCGGCTGCACGCCGCGGGCATCGTCACGATGACGGCTGCGCCCCCGAGCCTCGACGAGCTGTTCCTCAGCGCCTACTCCGACGCGCCGGCCCTCGCGTCATGACCACGCTCGCCGGAACCCACGCGATGGGCAGGATCCAGCGGCGCACCTCGTGGAAGGCGCTGTCCGGCTGGGTGGTCGGCCTGGCCGCGATGCTCGGCGGCACCGCGTTCGCGGTCCACGGCTCCTACGACACCCCCGCGAAGATCCACGACTACGCTGCGGCGGTCGGGTCGGGCGACGCGCTGGTCGCGATCAACGGCCGCATCGCCGGGCTCGACAGCATCGGCGGCGTCATCGCCAACGAGTTCGGCTTCATCGCCGCGTTCGCCCTGCCCCTCATGGGGATCAGCCTGGTGGCCCGCCTGACCCGACGCGAGGAGGACAGTGGGCGCCTCGACCTGCTGGCCGCCGGCCGGATCGGTCGCGCCGCGCCCGTGCTGTCCGCGGCCGGCACCGTCGCCGCCGCCACCCTCCTCACCTCCGTCGTGTTCGCGGTCTGCCTCGTCGCGGTCGGCATCCCGGCGGCCGCCGCCGTCCTCTACTCCGCGTCGCTGGGCGCCCTCGCGCTGTGCTTCGCGGGCGTCGCCGCACTCGCCGCCCAGGGCGTCTCCCATGCCAGGGGCGTGTATGCCGCCGGGCTGGGTGCCCTCGCCCTGTCCTACCTCGTGCGCGGAGCAGGTGACGCCCTCGACTCGTGGGTGGCGTGGCTGTCACCACTGGGCTGGGCGGAGAAGACCCAGGCGTTCGGGGACCGGCGCTGGTGGCCGCTGCTGCTCCCGCTCGCGGTGGCAGTGGGCGCCCTTGCGGCTGCGGTGGTCGCGGCCGGACGACGAGACGTGGGCAGCGCCCTGGTGTCCCAGCGAGCGCTGGCGCCACGAGCCGGCAGTGCGCTCCGGCACCCGCTCGGACTGGCGCTGCGGCTCGGCCGCGGCTCGCTGCTGGGCTGGACGGTCGTGGCGGTGCTGGTCAGCGGCATGTTCGGTGCGTTGACCAAGCAGGCGGCCCGAGCCATCGGCGGCAACGTCGCCCTGCGGCGCGGACTCGGCGGAGCCGACGCGACCGGCGCGGACGTCCTCATCCGCCTCGACCTGCTCCTGCTCACCCTGGTCGCCGCCGCCTACACCCTGCAGTGGGTCGGTTCCATGCACGGCGAGGAGACCGGGGAGCGGCTCGGGGTCACCCTGTCCGGCACCACCAGCCGGCCCCGCTGGCTGGCTGCCCAGGTCACCGGCCTGCTCCTCGGTCTCGCGGTCGTCGGGCTGGCCGGCGCGGCC
>JAICSZ010000017.1 GCA_025936615.1 Pedococcus sp.
CGGGAACTGGACATGACACCGGAAAAGGTCGTCGAGGTGCAGAAGTACGGCCGCGAGCCGATCTCGCTGCACACCCCGCTCGGTGAGGATGGCGACTCCGAGTTCGGGGACCTGATCGAGGACTCCGAGGCGGTCGTGCCGGCGGACGCGGTGAGCTTCACGCTGCTGCAGGAGCAGCTGCACTCGGTGCTCGACACGCTGTCCGAGCGCGAGGCCGGGGTGGTGTCGATGCGGTTCGGCCTCACCGACGGCCAGCCCAAAACGCTCGACGAGATCGGCAAGGTCTACGGCGTCACCCGTGAGCGGATCCGCCAGATCGAGTCCAAGACGATGAGCAAGCTGCGCCACCCCTCGCGCAGCCAGGTGCTCCGCGACTACCTGGACTGAGCCCGGCTGCGCGTGGGTCGGTAACGCGGCGCGCTGGATTCGCCGGTCGCACGGCAAGGTGTGAGATCGTCGTTTCCGCAGTGGTGCACCGAAACCACCAGCCCTCCACCGCTCGAGAGGAACCATGGCACAGCGTCAACTGGAGCGCGGGTACCGGGCGCTGAGGCGCGTGATCCCGCACGACCGCTGGCAGGCTGTGCGGAGCCGCGTTCACCCTGCCCTGCGCCAGTCGGTGAAGAGGTTCACCTCGTCCGTCCCGAACCTCGGCCGCATCTCGGTCGTGGTGCCGTGCTACATGGTCGAGGAGTACCTCGCGGACTGCCTCACGAGCATCGTCTCCCAGAGCTACCCGCACCTGGAGATCATCGTCGTCATCGACGGGAGCCCTGACCGGTCGGCGCAGATCGCGCGCGGGTTCGCCCGCTGGGACCGGCGGATCAGGGTCGTCGAGCAGTCGAACGGCGGTCTCGGCAACGCACGCAACACGGGCATCGCGCTCGCCACGGGTGACTTCATCGCATTCGCCGACTCCGACGACGCCGTGCCCCACCGGGCGTACGCGACGATGGTGGAGACCCTGGCCGAGACAGGCTCGGACTTCGCGGTGGGCAACCTGCGACGCCGCCAGGGAAACAGGTCATGGGTGCCGAAGTGGGCCCAGGACGTCCATCGCGAGGACCGCCTGCGCCTCACCCTGGACGATGCGCCGGAGATCCTCGCGGACGTCTTCAGCTGGAACAAGCTGTTCCGCAGGCCGTTCTTCGACGTGGCCGTTGGCCGGTTTCCCGAAGGTGTGCGATACGAGGACCAGGAGCCCACTGCACGCGCGTACGCCACCGCGAACGCCTTCGACGTGCTCTCGTCGGTGGTCTACACCTGGTACATCCGGGATGACGGCACGTCCATCACCCAGCAGAAGTCGAACATCCGGGACCTGCAGGACCGCCTGAAGGTGATGCGTGCCGTCTCGGGAGTTCTGGCGCGGGAGGCCAGCCCGCACGTGGTGGAGTACTGGCACGCCAAGTCAGTTGGCCTGGACCTGCGGTCCTACTACAACGAGGTGCCGCGCACCGGCGAGGACTACTGGAGGCTGCTGCGCGACGGCGTCGGCCACATCGCGCCCAACATGGACGAGGTCGCCTGGGCACTTGTCGACCTGCACGACAGGGTGATCGCACGCCTCATCGAGAAGGATGCGCGGGACGACGTCTGCACCGTCCTGCGGATGCGCGAGGAGTACGGCGACGGAAAATCGGTCGACCCGACGCGCCCGCAGCCCACCGGAGCTCCGCCGTACCTGCAAGAGCTCGGTAGCAGCCTGGGCCTCGACGACCTCATCCTGTCCCCGCAGGAGAACCGCCTCACCGCGGGTCTGCTCGGGTATCGCGCGTCCGAGGACGAGATCGAGATCACCGCCATGGCGTACGTGGACGGCGTCGACCTCGATGCGTACCCGTCGACGTTGGACGTGCGCCTGGTCTGCGAGGACGAGGGCGCAGAACCCCGGGGCTACCCGCTGCAGGTGCGTCGGACCCGCATGCCAGCCCTGGACGAGGTCGTCAACAGCGCGAGCGTGAGCCATGCCGCAGCGGGGTTCGTGGCCACCTTCGGGGTCTCGGACTTCCTCTCCCACTGCGGCCCCACGGCGCCTGACCTGCCCTGGCACGTCGAGGCGACGCTGCAGGTCGCCGGCAAGAGGTGGACCTCCCGGTTCAGGCAGTGGGACCGGAGGTGGTCCGCCAACCGGCTCGAGCAGGGACGTCTTGTTCGTGGCACACGCCTCGTGCCGCGGTTCTCGGACCAGAGGGGGCTGGAGCTCTCCATCCGCCCGGCAGCCGTGCTGGCCGACACCGTCGAGCTGCAGGGTCGGCGCCTGCAGCTCGAGCTGGTCCCGGACCCGGACCGAGCTGTTCGCGAGGTCATGGCGTCCTGCACGGCACTGGGGCTCTCGGTCAGCACCCGGCCGGTGCCGAACGGGGACACCATGAAGGTCACCCTGACGATCCCGCCGCTCCCGCCGGGCGCCCCGCCACGGAAGGAGTACGTCTGGAGGCTCGGGGCGGCCACCCCGGAGGGCATCGTGCGGGTCGACTTCGCGGGCGGCACCTGCGACCTTCCGGTGCCTGGTGCCGGATCGGGCGGCCTGCGGGTCGACTTCGACGCCAAGGGCGGCCTGCGCATGCTGGACCGGCGGACCCACGCCACCGTCCATGAGGTCTCGTTGGCCGAGTGGCCCGAAGCCTTCACGGTGAAGGGCTACGCATCGCTGCCCGTCGGCCAGCAGTTCATGACGGCGCTCGCTTCCGACACCGACCTCTGGCAGCCGACGGACACCGAGCACGACCCGGTGAGCGGGAAGTTCTACGCACGCTTCAGCGTCACCGGCCCACGATGGGGGCGCGAGGGGTTGGCCCACCCCACCGCTGGGCGCTCGTTGCGCCTGCTCCACGACCCGCACTCCACCGTGGAGTCCCTCTGGGTGCCGGCTGCGCCCGCGGCCGGCGACAAGGTGACGTCGGGTTTCCTGGAGTGGCACGTCGGCAAGACCTGCGACGTCCGGTTCACCCTGACGCCGCGGGCCGGGGCACTCTGGGTCAACGTGCGCCCTCCCCTGGAGCCGGAGGAGGTCGGGCGTCGGGCCCAGCTGAGGCTGGCGCGCGACGTGCCGTCGCTGTTGACCCGGCCCCTGCGCGACTCGGTCCTGTTCTCGTGCTTCGGCGGACGTCAGGCGGCGGACTCGCCGCTGGCCATCCACCGAGAGCTCGAGCGACGAGGCTATGACGGCTCCATGCTGTGGGCGGTCGCCGACCACAGCGTTCCCGTCCCACCGGACGCCCAGCCGGTGGTGGTGGGCTCCGTCGAGTACTACGAGGCTCTCCACACCTCGCGCTGGCTGGTGAACAACAACAACTTCCCCCACTACTTCCGCAAGCACCCGGGCCAGCGCTATGTCCAGACCTGGCACGGAACGCCGCTCAAGCGCATCGGCCGTGACGTCCCGTCCACCAGCCTGTCCCTCTCCTACCGGGCCCTCATGGAGCGCGAGGTCCGCGACTGGGACGTCCTGTTGGCCCAGAACGCCTTCTCCGCCACCACCCTGCCCGGCGCGTTCGGTTACGAGGGCCGGGTCCTGGAGCTCGGCTACCCGCGCAACGACCTTCTCGCGCTGGGCGGGGACGCCCAGCTTCGGCAGCGGATCCGAAGTGCCCTCGGGGTGCACCCGGACTCTCGCCTCGCGCTCTACGCACCCACCTGGCGAGACAACCGCCGCACCGACTCCCGCCAGTACGCCTTGGTGAACCACCTCGAGCTCGGACAGGTCAGCAGGGCGGTGGGCGAGACGTGGACGATCCTGGTGCGGGGCCACAGCAACACCCCTGGCCTATCGGCGTCCTCGGCCTACGCCAACGTCATCGACGTGACGGACTACCCAGACATCAGCGAGCTGATGCTGGTGGCAGACGTCCTGGTCACGGACTACTCGAGCGTGATGTTCGACTTCGTGGTGAGCGGTAAGCCGATCATCTTCCTGGTGCCAGACCTCGAGGAGTACTCCGACCGCACGCGCGGCTTCTACCTGGACTTCCGGGAGATCGCCCCGGGGCCACTGCTCTCCAGCACCGAAGAGGTCATCGCCGCCCTGGCCCGCTCGTCAGGCGCCACCGCGGCGCACGCCAGTCGCTACGAGTCGTTCCGCGAGCGATTCGCACCACATGACGACGGGCTCGCAGCGCAGCGTGTGGTCAGCGCTGCCTGGGACGCCGAGCGCTGAGCGGCAGAAGGCTCGAGATGATGGATCCAACGCTCGTCAGTCCTGGCGCTTCGGAGACGCGGACGAAGGTCGACCCCGGGAGCGCAGACGCCGAGACGCGACGGGGGTGGGGCCGGCCGCGGCTGCAGGCGTGGCCGTTGGTGCTCGCATCGACCTTGGTGGTCATCGGTGTCATTCCGCTGTTCTGGGTCAGCCGCTACTACTTCCGCGGGGACACCCAGATCGCCTATCTCGGCTGGTGGTACCACCTCGGTGAGCAGGTGCGGGCGGGACACCTGCCGCTCATGGAGCCGCTTGCCTGGGAGGCCGGCAACTACGTGGCTGAAGGTCAGTGGGGCCTGTTCAGCCCACTCACGATCCTCATCGGATGCCTCGCGACGATCGTCCCGAACGTCGTCGTCTTCGTCACCGTGCTCAAGATCGGGCTCATCGTCACGGGCGGTCTCGGGGCGAGCCTGCTCGCCCGCAGCTACGGTGCCGGACGCCCGTTCGCCATGGTGGCGGGACTTGTCGTGGGCCTCTCCGGTGAGGCGGTGTTCCTCGACTGGCCGTCATGGGTCAACGGACAGATCGGAGTCGCCCTCCTGCCGTGGGCGTGGTGGTTCGTTCGACGAGCGATGGCTGGGCGAAACCCTGTCGCAGCCCTGCTGTTGTGCTACCTGGTGGTCACGGTCGGCTACGTCTACTGTGCGATGTACCTCGCCGTGATCCTGCTCGGCTGCCTGGTCGACGCGGCACTGTCCCGCTCGCTGCGCACGCTCCTGACGACCCTCGGCCTCTCTCTGTTCAGCGGGTTGGTGACGCTTGCGGTCTACCTGCCCGGAGTGCTGACGTCACCCGTCACCGTGCGCGACTCCTGGTCGGTCACCGGTCCCGGTCGAATGACCATGGACGTGCAGCAAGCCTTCGCATCGATGTTGCCGGAGCCCAACGCCAACTACCTGTTGTGGCTCCTTCCTGCCGTCCTCTGGATGGACCTCGGGCGGCTCCGGCGCACGTCGCGCGACCTCGCCGGCGCACTCGTGGCGACGCTCGCGCTCCTCATGTGGGTCCTCGGGCCCGCCACCGTCGGGCCCTTGCGATGGCCCGTTCGCGTGGTGCCGGCGCTGATGGTTCCCCTCGTGGTCCTGCTCGCTGTCGTGGCCTCACGGTGCCTCATGGGCCGCGTCTCCCGGCTTCGTCTCGTCCTGTCGCTCGGGTGGGTCGGCGCGGCTGCGTACGTCGTCGTGGCGCGCGACCCGGGGCATCTCAAAGGGGTGCTTGCGGGGATGGTGTTGGTGAGCTTGGCGCTCGCGCTGACGGCATGGTCCATCGGCCGTCGAGGAGCGCGCACCACTGTTGCCGTGGTCGTCGCGTCCACCCTGGCCCTGTTCGTCGTCCAGCACGCCGCCCATCCCCAGCCCCCCGCCGTCGACAGGCACATGCCGGCTCAGGCCGCCGCGTACGCCGATCGCATCACCTCGGCCTGGGGTGATGTCATGGTGCTCGGAAACGCCGACTACTACGAGAAGAGCCAGATCGTCCGCAACCCGGCGATCGCGGACGACCTGCTGATTGCGGCGTCGTGGTACCTGTCCCCGAAGGATGTCCAGAACGGCTACACCACCATCAGCTATCGGACCTTCCGGGAGAAGTTCTGTCGCGTCTTCAACGGCGGCACCTGTGCTGGTGCCCTGAAGACCTTGCTGTCGACCGAACCAACGACCGGTCGCAAATGGGTGGACCTGCTGTCTGTGAGCACCTTGGTGTTGTACCGACCGTTCTTCGCGAAGACGAACCTCGAGGATCCTCCTGGGGGATGGAGTGTGTCCGAGCGCACGCCATACACGGTGGTGTGGAAGCGGGACGTGCGCCTTCCGACTGCGGGGGGTGTCGTGGCCACCACTGCGGGCCTGGCCCTCGACCAGGAGCAGCTCAGCGATCGCCAGGTCAGGTTGCGGGTGGACAAGGTGGGTCCTCGTGGCGGCACCCTCACGTTGAGCCGCCTTGCCTGGCCCGGCTACTCGGTGAAGGGCGGCGAGCTGGCAGACCCGGTCGACGGGATGTTGGTGCGCGTCAAGGTCCCCGCGGGGTCCCTTGGTTCGACGATCGTGGTCAAGTGGGACCCACCTGGGTGGAAGCTCGAGATGTGGGCACTCTGGACGGCCATACTCGGGGCTCTCGTGTGGGCGGCGCTGGCAGGGTTGGGCCGGGCGCGGCGGCGCATGTCCAAGGCGCCGCTCGAAACCCAGTGAGCCGTCACACGCCTGGACGTCACGAGTCGTCACGTGGGCACGCCTGCGCGTCCCGACCCCCTGAGCCAACAGGCGCCCGCGCGGCGCTGCCCTCCTTCACACCTTTCGATGGGGAACAATGCCCGGCATGACCATGACGACCCGGGCCCTCGCCTCAAGCGTGCTGACTCGCCTGGCACGTCGGCGCCGTCCAGAGGGGCGGCCCCTGCCACATCGGCAACGCCTCATCGGCGAGCGATCGAAGGGTCCCGCGGCTCGTGTCGTCGCGATCCTCGCCGATGCCGAGGTGGGACCCGAGCTCCGCACGGCTGTCGAAGCCCAGAGCGGCTCGGTCCACGTCGTGGCACCGGAGGCCCTGCCCGCGTGGGACCTCTCGAGTTCCGGGGCGTCCTTCCACGTCGCGACCACCCTCGACGAGGTCAACTGGGTCCTGAAGATGATCGGCCCCGCTGACCTGGTCATCAACATGACGACAAAGACGGCCGCCGGCCACGAGAAGGACTGGGACCGGCTCTTCTTCAACGTGCGAAAGGGCGGCGAGTACGTCGTTCCCCGCGACCGGATCCAGCGGGACGAGGAGCCGGGGATCTTTGGACGACTCGTCGAGGTGATGGCGGCACAGAGTGCCCCCAGCGCGGTGCTCAAGACGCTGCCAGCCGGCATCCGCGCATTTACCGACGCAGTGGGAGCGGTGCGCCTGGAGGCGGAGAGCATCCGCGCCAGCAAGGCGAACCAGCACCTGGTCAAGATCCGGGACGCCGACGGCAGCAGGATGATGGCGGTCCGAGGACGCGACCTCACGGTCCGGGACGTCGTGACGCTGCCGCCGCTGACGTTCGAGCACCGCGGGGAGGTCATCTCGCACGAGGCCCAGGTGCCGGTAGCCGACCTCGACACGACGTTCGCAGTCCCTGCGCTCAAGCTGCGACACTACGAGGGCCGGATCGGCATGGTGTCGAATGCACTGCTGTTCTCGGAGGAGATGATCCTCCCGGACTCCTTTCGCCACCACCGCACCCCAGGGCTCATCAACCCCGCAGTCACGAACGTCAACCGTGACTTCGCGCTGATCCCCGAGCGCGTCCTGCCGCACACCTCCCGCAAGGGCACCTTCTACCACCTCGACTGCGAGAACTCCGGTCACTACGGCCACCTCGTCACGGAGGTCATGTCCCGGCTGTGGGGCTGGGAGCGCGCGAAGCTCGAGACTCCGGCGCTCCAGGCGATCTTCCGGATCCGCTACCCGAACGAACGAGACCCGCTCCTGGAGCGCCGGTTGTTCACGGCGTTCGGGATCGACGAGGCCGACATCACCTGGACGGCGGAGCCCACGTGGCTGGAGTCGGTCTACGCGGCCACGCCCATGTGGCACAACGCGGCGCCGCACTACGTGCATCCTGACATCCAAGGCATCTGGGAGCGAGTCAGCCGAGGTCTGACCCGTTCCGTGGAGCGCGACCAGGAACCCAGCGACCGACTCTTCGTCTCACGCCGCGCTGCAGCAGCCAACCGGAGCTGTCGCAACGCCGAGCAGGTTGAAGCGGTCTTCACAGACCACGGCTTCACCGTCATCTACCCCGAGGAGCTGGACCTGGCCCAGCAGGCGTATCTCTTCAGGGATGCCCGGGTGGTTGCGGGGTTCGGCGGGTCCGGACTGTTCAACATCTTCAACAGCCGGGCGCTGGAGCACCTCGTGGTGTTGAACCACGAGTCCTACACAGCCCGGAACGAGCACCTCTACGCAGCGGTCCTTGGCTGCACGGAGCACTACTTCTGGAGCCCTGCCGACACGGCACACCCGACCAACGGGTGGAGCGCGGAGGCCTACTACTCCGGTTGGGAGTTCGACTTCGAGCGCAACCTCGACGAGCTGACCAGGCTGCTGAGGTCGCTCTGACCTCTGTTGCCTGGCCGACGGGGAGCCACCGCCTGGTTTCAGGCGGGCGCCAGCCGTTTGAGCTCGTCCCACGCGGTGCTGACGTCTGCCCCGGGGTCCTCCCTCAGGGTCGCCAGTCGCTCCCACACCGGTGAGGCGAGCAGAACCTGCGGGTCGACGCTGGTGGAGCGGTCCATGAAGCTCATCGGTGGGGACTGTGGGTCCGCCGAGAGGAGGTATCCGACCTCCGACTGGTACGTCTCGCATAGCACTCTGGAGGTCGGGTCCAGTGAGACCACCACCGCGGTTCCCGTGGGAGCTGTGTTCACGAGCAGGACGACGAGGTCCGGTCGCCGACGCTGCAGCACTTCGACGGCCTTGTAGACATCGCCGGTCCACGCGCTCGTCCGGCGGTCACGCGAGGCCTCCAGCGCGTTCCGGGGAAGGACGTCGTCCAGGACGACAACCCCCGTGGCGGCCATGAGTGGCTCGACATTCATGAAGTCTCGCAGCGCGAAGTCCGACAAGTGCATGCCGTCGATGAAGGCCAGGTCGACGGGCAGGTCGCCGAAGTGGCGGAGTGGCTCCGCTCGGTCAAAGAAGTCATCGCTGGTCGCACGCACCAGCTGCACGTCGCACTCGAGCTCCTTCACGACGGCGAACGCCGGGTCCACCCCTATCGAGCGCGTCCGGGACAGGGCCAGGCTGGCGCCGTCGTTGACGCCGACCTCGAGGTAGGTGCGCGGCTGGAGCCTTGCGTGCAGCTGCTCCAACAGGTTGTGGCGGCTGAGGGTTGGCTTCGGGTGGTCCACGAACGGATCCGACTTGACCCATTTCCCTGGCGCTGGAGTGGCCACCTGCTTGGGTTTCGCGGCGGTCCGGGGGGTGACCTCGATCCGGCGAGCTGCTTCGTCGCGCACGCGTCGCTCGAGTGTTCGCACCCTCTGGGTCCGTTCGGCACCGACTGCACCCTCCAGCCGCTGACCGACCCACCTGCGCACTGTCATTCGCGGAATGGTAGCCGAGTCGCTCCGCCGGTAGTGCCTTGGCCGGCGGCTGGTCCTCGGCGGGCGAGCACCGGGTGGGGGGCGCTTCGCGTTGCGGTCCGTATGCCGCGTGGCTCAGTGCCGCTCGTGCCACCGTTCGGCCAGCCGGTCGAAGGGCAGGCGCACCAGCCGCACGATGCCGTCCCGGCGCTCGCGCCACTCGGTGAGGCCCTCGGTCGGCCACCACGCGGCACGGACCCGGTCCTTGCGGCGGCGCACTGCCGAGACGGCGTGCACGACCGAGGCCGAGTCGGCCCGGATGTCGGTGAGGACCGTTCCGGGCGGGGCGTACCGCGAGCGTTCGATGCCGTTGACGACGCGGTGCAGCG
The DNA here is from genome assembly GCA_025936615.1 of Pedococcus sp. The sequence goes on from JAICSZ010000017.1 coordinate 9,645, forward strand.
CCTGCGACTCCTCGCCCTCCAGGTAGGCCTCCCGGGAGTAGAACCGGCCGGCCTGGCGTGGTGTGCTGCCGCGCGGGGCGACGATGCCGAGGTCGCCGATGCGTTCGACCAGGGACTGCCACTCGACCTCGACCCGGCCGGCCTCGTCGGGTGCCTCGCGCAGCCGACGGCGCAGCCGGGACCGTGCCGCCAGGGGAACGGCGAGCGACCCGAGGATGCCGATGAGCAGCCCCAGCAGCACCCAGATCCCTGCGCTGCGGCTCGTCTCGCCGATCCAGCCCGCGACGCCGCTGCTGCCGGTCTGCTGCTTCGTGTCGGTGGCGCCCGGGTCGTTGCGGCCGTCGGGGCGCGTGTCGGCGCGGGTGGTCGGCGTGCCCGCGCCGGTGGTGGCCGACCCGGACCCGGTGGCTGAGGTGGGCGCCAGCGAGTAGTCGGGGGCGACGGTGTTCTGCTCGCCGGACGGGGTGGGCTCGAAGCGCAGCCACCCGATGCCGTCGAAGTACAGCTCCGGCCAGGCGTGCGCGTCGGAGGCGCGGACGGTGTAGGCGCCCCTGTCGAGGCGTCCGGGCAGGAACCCGATGCCCATCCGGGCGGGGATCCCGCTGGCCCGGGCCATCATCACCATCGCCGAGGCGAACTGGACGCAGTAGCCCTGCTTGGTCAGCAGGAAGTGGGTGATGGGGTCGGGCATGACGAGCTGGTGGTGCTCGTTCTCGATCGGTCCGGCCAGCTGGAGGGAGTAGCGGAAGCCACCGCTGGTGCGCAGGTACTTCTGGATCGCTCGCGCGGTCTCGATGCGGTTGGCGTCCTTGGGCACGATGTCCGCGAGGACGGCGCGGACCGTCGGCTCGGACTCGGGGTCCACCGCGAGGTCGCCGGTGCCGACGACTCCGCCCCGGCTCTCGCGGGGCTGGTCGAGCGAGCCCTGCGTGGGCTCGAGGTCGAGGTAGCTGAAGGAGTAGGAGCGGGCGCTGCGCTCGACGCTCGCCACCTGGGTGACCCGGTCCAGGCCCCATCGCCCGCCATCGAGATCGCCGGAGACCAGGGGCGCCGGCGCCGCGATCTGTGGCGCCTCGATGCGGGAGTCGTCGACCGACACGCGGTAGGTCTCGCGCGGCACGGTCGGGTCCAGGCCATCGGCCTGCGGGATCGCCGGACGCCGGCTGAAGTCGACCTGCGGAGGATCGGGCGCCCACTTGCCGTCGCGGTAGGTGTCGAGCACACCGACCCGCAGCGGTGTCAGGCTCGGGGCGTTGGTCGTGTAGGTCAGCACGGGCGCGGTCGAGGGGTTCTCGAGGTTCTTCTGCAGGTCGAGGGTCGAGCGCAGGCCGATCTGGCCGTCGCTGAACCCGGTGGCGTTCGCCGAGCGGCCGAGCCCGTCGATGAGGTACCTCGTCGGCAGGTGCGGGATGACGAGGGGGAGCACCACCGCCGCCGCGAGGCCCGCGACGGCGAGGCTGCGGCCGACGGCCGCGTAGCCGTACGCCCCGTCGCGGTCGTCGCTGGTGCGTCGGCCCGCGGTGCTCATCGGCACGGTGGTGCTCCACCGGCGCAGGGAGGCGATTCCCTGGCGCCCGAGCATGAGCAGCCACACGGCGCCGGCTGCCACGAAGTACATGGGGTGCAGCGACGAGCCGGAGTTGGAGGCGGAGATGAGGAACGTCGTCAGCAACGGCAGTCCCGCCATCGCGGGGGAGCGGCGCATCACGGCGAGGTGGTCGATGATGATGGCCGACACCGTGATCGCCAGGCCGACACCGAGGATGACTCCACGGTTGGTCGGCGCGGGCGCGGCGTAGTTCTGGACGGTCTCGCGTGCCTGCACGAGCAGGTTGTTGAAGGCCAGCACCATGTCCGGGGTCGGCAGCCCGTGCCACAGGTGACCGCGCCCGTAGACCCAGCCGGCGGCGACCGTGGCACCGGCCACCTGGGCGAGCGCGACGAGCGCCCACGACGTCGTCACCAGCCGGGACAGCATGCCGCACACCACGACCACGGCGATCATGCCCAGGGTCGGGCGCACCCAGGTCGCGGGGGCGAACAGCGTGGTGATCGGCCAGGCGACGACCGCCGTCGCCAGCCCGGCGATCAGCGACTCGGGAGCCCGGGCCCGGCTCATGTCACACCGACGCGGTGCGAGGAGCCGGACAGGGCGCTCCAGACGGAGGCCAGGTCGTCCTGCGCACCCACCACGGCGACGTTCCAGCCGGCTCCCTCCAGGACGGGGACGCAGGCGAGCTCGTGTGGCTCGCCGCTGGCACGACGACGGGTGGCCGTGAAGCCGTCGGGGTCCATGACCATGGCGAGCGCGGTGCCACCCGGCTGGCGCAGCGAGGCGACGCGACGTGCGAGCTCCTCGTCGAGGTCGGTGACCACGGCCAGGACCAGCCCTCCGGAGGCGGTGACGGGGTGGGCAGACTGGAGCACGTCGGCGAACTGGTCGTCCGAGCCCGTCTCGGCCATGGCCAGCACGTCGAGCAGCGGGTCGAGCTCGATGGCGGTGCTCGCCCTGCCGTCCTCAGCCGTCTCGTCGCTGAGCAGGTGGACTGCGTACGCCTGCTCGAGCAGGTGGACGGCCACCGAGGCACACGCGGTGACGGCCCACTCGAACGAGCCCGAGCTGCCGGTGCCATGGTGGCCGCGGGCGCGCGAGTCGAGGACGAGGACGGCACGCCGCCGGGCCGGCCGGTCCTCCTGGCGGACCATGATCTCGCCGGTCTTGGCGGTCGCCGGCCAGTGGATGCGGCGCAGGTCGTCGCCGTCGCGGTACTCACGGATGGAGACGTCGTCCTCGCCGTGCAGGGCCACCATGTGTGGGATCTCCCCCTCGGCGCCCACCCCGCTGCCTGCGGGACGGCCACCACCCAGCGGCACGATCCGGGGGAGCACCAGCACGTCGCTGGAGCCGGAGATCGCAGCTACCCGGGTGGACAGGCCGAACGGGTCGCGCAGCCGCACGCCGAGGGGTCCCAGCCGGTGCCGGCCCCTGACGTGCGAGCGGACCGTGTAGTGCACCTCCTGGCGGTCCCCACGGCGCAGCCTGGGGACGACGAAGCGGGGACGGTCGCCGAGCGCGTAGTCGAGCTGCTCCTCGGCCATCAGCAGCGGGCTCGCTGCGCCGCCGGCGTTCTCGATCCCCAGGGTGACCAGGGCGGCCTCGTCCACCTGGACACGACCGGGCACCGCCGTCCGCTCCAGTGAGAAGCGCAGGTCGTGCCGGCGCATCAGCGCTCCGCTCAGCAGCGGCAGCGCCACGAGCAGTACGCCGATGCGGGTCAGGTCGTTGAACCCGAGTCCGATCCCGCACAGCACCAACGTGATTCCCGCCGCGACGAACGCCCGCCCGCGGGTCGTCAGGAGGTCGCGAAGCCTGCGCACTGGCGCCTCAGCGGCCGGCTGCCGGGACGGGTACCCGGCGCATGAGGTCCTGGAGCACCTCCGCGGTGCTCCGACGGGCCAGCTGGGTCTCCCCGGTCGGGATCATGCGGTGGGCGAGCACCGGCACGACCACCGCCTGGACGTCGTCGGGCAGCACGTGGTCACGGCCGTCGAGTGCCGCGTGGGCGCGGGAGGCGCGCAGCATGTGCAGGGTCGCCCGGGGTGAGGCGCCCAGCCGCAGGGCGGAGCTGGCGCGGGTGGCGGCGGCGAGGTCGACGACGTACTGCTTGATCGCGTCGCTGGTGAACACCGAGCGCACCGCCCTGACCATGGCGGTGACCGTGGCGGCGTCGGTGACCGGCGAGAGGGTCTCCAGCGGTGAGGACTGGCCGTGCGTGTCGAGCATGGCTACCTCGGCACGGGCCGACGGGTAGCCGAGGGAGATGCGGGCCATGAA
>JAICSZ010000055.1 GCA_025936615.1 Pedococcus sp.
GAGCTGAGGGGATTCGAACCCCTGACCTTCTCATTGCGAACGAGACGCGCTACCAACTGCGCCACAGCCCCTTGATGCGGACGAAACTTTAACACCCGCGCCGGCGCCGACGGAAAACGGCGCCGCTCAGGCCAGTGAGGTCCGCATCACCGTCTCGCCGGAGTCGACCCGCCGGATCTCGACCGCGCTGATCTGCGCCACCGGGACCGGTGCCACGCCGATCGGGTGCATGACCCGGTCGGGCTTGGCGGTCCAGGTCTTGACCTGCTGCGCGTGCCCCGACTTGTCGACCACCCAGATCGCGTACTCCGACCACGCCCCCTGGTAGTCGGCGTCGCCAGGCCATGCCGACGACAGGGCGTACTGGCACTCGACCCGCAGCTCGGTCCCACTCCCCTGCGGCACGACGTCGAGCACCGCGGTCATCGACGACGGCACCACCGCGGAGAAGGCGAGGTGGTTCCGCGGACCGCCGGCCGTGACGGTCACCAACGGGGTCGGCGACTCGCCCCCGGTCGCCGACGACACGGCATACCCTCCCAACCCTCCGATGAGGAGGGCGGCAGCCGCCGCAGCCACTGGCGCCAGCCACTGGCGCCGACGCCGGGAGATGGCGGGCACGAGCGACGTCGGCGCCTCAGCCGGTTCCGAGCCCAGGGGCGGAGCGTCCATGGCGAGCACTTCGCCGGCGGGCACCTGGGCGAGCATGCCTGGTATGCCGGCCAGCTCGCTCACGGACGCGCGGCACCTGCCGCACGTGGCCAGGTGTGCCTCGAACTCGCCACGCTCGTCGGGTGTCAGGGCTCCGAGGACGTAGGCGGCGTCCCACTGGGTGTAGCGGTCGACGTCGGTCATGCCTGGGTCACCCCCTTCTCCTGCAGGGCGAGCCGCAGGCTGCGCAGGCCGTAGTGCAGCCGCGACTTGACCGTTCCCTCCGGGATGCGCAGCTCGGCTGCGATGTCGGCCACCGATCTCCCCTCGTAGTAGGCGGCTGCGATGACGTGCCGGTGCTGGCGGGTGAGCGAGCGCAGCGCGTCGCCGACCAGCCAGCGGTCGAGCACCTCGCCGGACCGGTCGGCGATGCTCGGCTCGACGAGCTCCGCGGCCACCACCTCGTGCCGCGCGGCGGCGCTGCGCCACCGGTCCACGACGAGGTTGCGCACGACGGTGAACAGCCAGGCACGGGAGGCCTGCTCGCTACGGTCGGCGAGCCCCGGGTCCCGCCAGGCTCGCAGCAGCGCCTCCTGCACCAGGTCCTCGGCGACCTGCGGGTCGCGCGTGAGCCGCATCGCGAACCGCCACAGCTCCGGGGCATGCCGGTCGTGCAGGCCCTGGAGGGCCGACTCGCGCCGACCCCTCTCCTGCCCGTCCGAGCCCGGCTGGCCCGGTGCCCGTTGGCTGAACTCCACCACTCGCTCCTTCGCCGGAACCGGCCCGGCCCACCTGATCCTCCCCGCGAGGAGGTTGTGTCGTAAAGGACGAGGTGACGGCTGTCTCGGTTCACCTGCGGCGACGGTCCGGCAGGCGTCCTGGCGCCCGGGCCCGGCTGCACCGGCCACCTGCGGGCAGGGTCCGCTGAACCTCAGCGCCGGCAAGCTCGTCCGGAGGGCATGCGCACCGGCACAGGCGGGCGAGATACGGTCACGCCCATGCCGGTCGACCTGCCCGAGGACGAGGGCTGACTCATGGAGATCAACGGCCTGCCCGCCCATGCCCTCCTCGTCCACCTCGTGGTGGTGCTGCTTCCCCTCACCGCCCTCGCCGCGATCGTCGTGAGCCTCTGGCCGGCGGCCCAGCGCAAGCTCACCTTCCTCGTCCCACTCGGTGCGGTGGTCGGGGCGCTGGCGGTGCCCGTCACCACCCGGGCGGGCGACGACCTGGCCGCCCAGCTGGGCAACCCGGCGTTCATCGACCACCACCGGCACCTGGGCAACATGGTGCTGCCCTGGGCCGCCGCACTCGCGGTCACCTCCGTGGTGCAGTGGCTCTACCTGCGCCAGCGAGCCGGGAGCACCGGTGTCCGCGCGGCGCTGTCCGTGCTGGTGGTCGCGAGCGCGGTCGGCACGGCGGTCATCGTGGCGCTCACCGGCGATGCGGGCGCTCGCGCCGTGTGGGGCGGCAGGTAGCCACTCGCCGTCAGCTCCGGCCGAAAACTGTTGAGCGCTCAACCTCCCCAAACCGCACCGAACCGGCGTATGCTCACAGCCGCTGCCGGTAGGGCCGGCAGCTTGCACGGGCACTCGGGGCGGAGGCTGGCAGGCGTGCAGGTTCAGCAAGTGGTCATGGTCGACCGGCCGATCGAGCAGGTATTCGACTACATCAGCGACTTCACCACCAGCGTGCAGTGGGATCCCGGCACTTCGGCATGCCGCCGGGTCGCGGGCGACGGCGGCGAGGGCACCGAGTACACCAAGACGTGGCAGCGTCCCGGCCGTCGAAACGGCGTCGACGTGAGCCTCATCGTGACCGAGTACGTCCCGAACCGGGTGTTCGCGCTCCACGGGTCGGCCGGGCTCGTCGACTCGCTGCTCCGGTTCACCGTGCGTCCGGCAACCGCTGGGCCGGGGCTGTCGTGCACCCGGCTCACCTTCACCGGGGACTACGCGTTCCGCGGACCGGTGCGGCTGCTCGGGCCGATGCTCCCCCGCATCCTCAAGCGCGCCTCGGACGCGGTCCAGGTCGGGCTTGAGGACGCGTTGATGCGCCTGCCCACCCACGAAGAGGTCCGCAAGGTCGGCTAGCCGCCGGACCGGGCACTCGGAGTCTGGTCGGCGTCAGGCGCCGGCCACCTGGCGCACCGGGAGCTCGTCCTCGCGGGCGGCGTACTCCGTGTCGGCGTCCCCGACCAGGTCTGCTGCCGCTGGTGCCGGCCGGGTCGCCCGGGCCTTGAGGGTGTAGGTGGGACGGGGCACCGGGACCGGGTCCCAGGTGAGCGGGATGTCGTCCTCGTCCACCAGTGGTCGGGTCGGCTGGGTCGGCTGGAGGGCCGCCGCCGCGTGCGCCGCACCCAGGGCGTTGACCGTCTCGATGGCCTCGAGGTCGTAGAGCTCGCCGCGCACCCGGGTCGCCGCCACGGCCGGCTCGGCAACGGCTGTCTCGGCAAGGCCTGTTGCAGCAGGGTTGCTCGCGGCGGCCTCGGTCTCGACCGGTGCCGTCGGTGCGGCTTGCCCTGGTCGAGTGCGCACGACGCGCTGATCGCCGGGCCTGCTCGCCAGCGTGTCGTGCGCTGTCGACCGGGAGCGAGAGCCGGCCGGTGCCGTCCGACCCGCCTGCGAGCTCGCGTTGCGGCGCACCCAGGCCAGGGCGATGGCGACCGAGACGACCGGGAAGGCAAGGTAGGCCGCCCCGAGCATGCCGAGGGCCACCAGCGGGACGGCGACCAGCCACGTGGACAGGGCGCCCAGCATCACCATGGCGCGGTTGCGGCGGGCCGTGACCCGCGAGCGCGCCTCGGGTCGAGCGGTGCCTCGGGCGCTCCCCCCCGCCGGCCGCGGCGCGTTCGTCGCCACGCCAGTCCCCACGGTGGCGGCGGCCGGGGGTGTGGCGGCTCGCTTCAGGAGGAGCTGCGCACGGGCGGACTGAACCGGGGCAGAGGCGTGGGCCTGGCGCGTCGGCGTGGACAGGTCTGCGGCCGGCAGCGGCGCGCGCCGCTCCAGCACGCGCATCGACTCGGAGAACTGGTCGACCGAGCGCGCCGTTGCGAGGTGGTCGCGGCGGCGCACCCAGTACTGGATGAAGTAGGCAGCCCACACCCCGATCACCACAAGGAAGATGAGACTGCTGACGCCGCCGGACTGCACGGAGTCGACGTTAGGTGGACTCCGGCGCCCCCGGAGGGAGGTGGGGCGGTGTGTCGCCAATGTGACTGGTGTGGTTGGTGTGCAATCGCTCCGTCATGGTGTGGCCGCCCAGGTCCTCGACCGTCAGCGCGAAGGTCCGGTGGTCCCGCCAGGCGCCGTTGATGTGCAGGTATGCCGCGCGGACGCCTTCGTCACGAAAGCCCAGCTTGCGCACCACGGCAAGGCTGTTGGCGTTCTCGGGGCGGATGTTCACCTCGAGCCGGTGCAGCCCCAGGGTGCCCAGCGCGTGGTCGCCCGCCAGCGCGAGCGCGGTCGGAGCGAGGCCGCGTCCGGCGACGTCCTCGTCCACCCAGTACCCGACCGCCGCCGACAGCAGCGATCCCCAGGCGATGCCGAACACCACCATCTGCCCCACGAGGCGGCCGTCTGCGCGGATGGCGAAGGGCAGCATCCGACCGGCTCGCGCTTCCCGGTTGTAGTGCCGCACCAGCGCCGGGAAGGTGACGGTCTGCCCACCTCGCGCGGGCGCGGTCGCCTCCCACTCCTGCAGCCACCGACGGTTGAGGGCCCGGACGCGCAGCCAGTCCGCCTTGTCACCCCGGCGCAGCGCGTCGAGGATGACCGGCTCCCCTGCCGGGGTCTGGCCGCGCAGCTGCACCGGCCATGGCCCGGCCATCAGTGGTCACCACCCCGGACCTGGGAGAGGGCGTGCGCCAGGACCGGCGTGAGGATGGTGAGGGCGTCACGCACCCCGCCGGTGGAGCCGGGGAGGTTGACCACCAGGGTGCGCCCGGCGAGGCCGGCGACACCGCGGGACAGCATCGCCGTGGGAACCCCGGCAGCGACCCCAGCAGCACGGATCGCCTCGGCAATGCCGGGCACCTCACGGTCCACGACCCGCAGCGTCGCCTCGGGAGTGCCGTCGGTCGGGGACAGGCCCGTGCCCCCGGTCGTGATGACCAGCCCGGGCGCGGTCGCGAGCGCGGCCTTGAGCGCCTCGTCGACGGTCGGACCGTCGGGCACCACGGTCGGCTCGCCGACCTCGAGACCCAGGCCGCGCAACGCCGCGACGACGAGCGGCCCCCCTCGGTCCGGGTAGACGCCGGTGGCCGCCCGGGTGGAGCAGGTGATGACGATGGCCGTGCCCTGCAGGGGCTCGACGGGTGGCTCGCTCACGGCTCCTCCACCCAGTCACCCGAGCGTCCGCCCGACTTCGCGGTCACCCGCACATCAGTGATGCGGGCGTGCTTGTCGACCGCCTTGACCATGTCGATGAGGGCGAGCGCGGCGACCGACACGGCGGTGAGCGCCTCCATCTCGATGCCGGTGCGGTCGGCGGTGCGGACCGTGGCGGTGATGTCGACGCCGTCGTCGGCGACCAACAGGTCCACCTCGACGCCGTGCACCGCGATGGGGTGCGCGAGCGGGATGAGCTCCGGCGTGCGCTTCACGGCCTGTATGCCGGCCACCCGGCTCACCGCGAGCGCGTCGCCCTTGGGGACGTGGCCTTCGCGCAGCGCTGCGACGGCCTGGGTGGACAACAGGACCCGACCCGCGGCGCTGGCCTGCCGCGCGGTGACCTGCTTGGCGGACACGTCGACCATGTGGGCCGAGCCGTCGGCGCGGACGTGGGTGAGGCCGTGGCCCCCCGGCTCGGAGCCGGTGGAGGTGTCACGTGCCGGGGCGCTTCGCCGAGGTCCGGGACCGTCGGTCACTGGCCATCCCTCCCGAGCAGCGGCAGGCACTCGAGCGGGTCGCCCGGCTGGACCTCGACCACGTCCTCCGGGATGACGGCCAGCGCGTCGGCGGCGGCGAGGGAGCCGAGCATGTGCGAGCCCTGGCCGCCCGCGAGCCTGGCCCGGTCCTCGTCGAGCACGACCCGCACGAACTCCATCTTGCCCGGCACCGAGGTGAACCGTTCGGCGGCGACCGCGGGCAAGTACCCGGGCGGCCAGGACGGCTCGGGCCGGCCCGCCAGGGCACGAAGTGCAGGTGCCACGAACACGTGGAACGAGACGAGGGCGCTGACCGGGTTGCCCGGCAGCGTGAACACAGGCACCGCACCCTCGCCCAGGACCCCGAAGCCCTGCGGCATCCCCGGCCGCATGGCCACCTTGTCGAACTGCATGGTGCCGACCCGCGACAGCACCTCCTTGACGGTGTCGTAGGCCCCCATCGACACCCCGCCCGTCGTGACGATGGCATCGGCCCGCACGAGCTGGCCCTCGAGGGTTTCCCTGAGGACCCTGGCGTCGTCGGGCACCCCGCCCACCCGGAACGGTGTGGCGCCGACGGCGGTGACTGCCGCGCTGAGCATCACCGAGTTGGAGTCGACGATCTGGCCGAAGCTCGGGCTCGCGCCGACCTCGACGAGCTCGTCGCCGGTGGACAGGATGACGACCCGCGGGCGCGGCACCACCCGGATCCGGGACAGGCCGGCAGCCGCGAGCAGCGCAATCTGTCCGGGCCCGAGCAGGGTGCCCCTTCGCAGGACGACGTCCCCGGCATGGACGTCATCGCCCTCCTCGCGGACGTGCTGCCCGACCGTGGACGGGACGCTGACCTGGACGCGGACGACCCCGCCGTCGGTGGCCTCGACCGGGACCACGGCGTCGGCACCGCGTGGCATCGGCGCCCCGGTCATGATCCGCATGGTCTGGCCGGGCGCCAGGGACAACGGCGCGGTGTTGCCTGCCGCAATGTCGTTCACCACGGGCAGGACCACCGGCGCATCGGGGCTGGCACCCGCGACGTCCTGGGCGTGGACGGCGTACCCGTCCATGGCCGAGTTGGTGAAGCCGGGCAGCGAGCCCCGGGCCGCCACGTCCTCGGCGAGGACGCAGCCCTGGGCGTCGAGCACACCCTGCTCGAACGGACGGATGACCTTGACCGTGGCGAGGATCCGGTCGAGGTGCTGCTGGACCCCGATCACGGTGACCCGGCCGGCTCGTCCGGTCCGAGGATCGTGCCATCCGGGACGGTCCGTGGCTCGACAGCGCTGACGTGCACGTCGCCGACGCAGCGGACGCCTGCTCCGAAGGTCACGTCGCCACGCACGGTGAGCGAGGTGCACTCGCGCAGCAACGGCGACCCGGCCGGGAACCGGGCATCGAAGCCGTCGATGAGCTTGTAGTGGTCGTCGAGGTCGATGCGGGGGTCGGGGCGCTCGCTCTGCGCGACCACCTCGAACCCCTCGTCGAAGCCGAACAGGTCCGAGCGCAGCAGCAGGAGCTCGTTCGTGGTCTTCACGGGCCGGAACCGCCGCCGCGGCACGTGCAGCGCCCGCGACCCGTCGAAGACCTCGATGGCCGTGCCCATGGCCGACTCGATCTGGATGACCGGGGTGGAGTCCTTGCGGCTCGGGTCGACGGTCTTGCGGTTGACGATGATCGGCAGGCCGAGGACGCCGTCGCTCTCCGACAGCCGGACCGCGAGCGAGTCGAGGTCGACCCACAGGTTGTTGGCGTGGAACAGCGTGTGGCGGGAGGTGTCCTGGAAGTACTCCTCCTCCCCCGGTGCCACCATGGCGCTGTCGCGCAGCACGAGTCGGCCGTCGCTCTTGCGCACGGCCAGGTGACCGCCCTTGCGGTCGTTGACGGTTCGCTCACACACCTCGGCGACGTAGGGGATCGACTCGCGCGCCATCCACGCCGGGACCGCCGGGTCGCAGGTGGCGCCGAGGTTGTCGGAGTTGGACAGGAAAACGTGGCGGAAGCCCTTGTCGCGCAAGGCGTCGAGCACCCCGCTCGCGACGAGTGCGACGTAGACGTCCCCGTGGCCGGGCGGGCACCACTCGAGGTCGGGGTCGTCGGGCCAGGAGACCGGCGACAGGTCCTCGGCGCGCAGCTTGGGCTCGGCGTTCTGGAGGAAGTCCAGCGGCAGCCCGTCGACCTCGAGCCCGGGGTAGCGACCGAGCACGGCGAGAGACTCGTCGCGGGTGCGGAAGGAGTTCATCAGGATGAGCGGCACCCGCACGCCGTGCCGCTCGCGCAGCGCCAGTACCTGTCGGGCGATCACGTCGAGGAACGTGAGCCCGTCGCGCACCTCGAGCACCGACTTTGGACCGGAGAGCCCCATGCTGGTGCCGAGACCGCCGTTGAGCTTGACCACCGCGGTGTGGCCGAGCGCCTCTGCCAGCTCGGTGTCGTCCGCAGACAACCCGTCGAGGGTGGGGACGTGGCCCAAGGGCTCGATGTCGGCCTCCGGGATCAGGCCGGTGGACCCACCCTCGAGCTCGCGGTAGTAGTGCTCGAAGACACGGATCGCGCGCTCGTCGATGTGGCGGGCGCGCATCCGCTCGACTGCCTCGGCCAGCCCCGCTCCAGTCATGTTCGCCACCCTAGTGGGACCATCGGGAGGTGCACGTGTCGACCAAGGACGCCGCCCGCGCCCGGCTGCGCGACCTGCGCCGCGAGCGCGTCCCCACCCGCGACCGGGCCTTTGACGCCGAGGCGATCGCCATCGACGGGCTCGCCGCCGCCCACGCTGCGGGCGTCAACCGCGGCGACTGGGTCGCTGCCTACGAGTCGATGCCGAGCGAGCCACCCACGGAGGGGCTGGTCGCCGCGTTGTCCGCGCGCGGCATACGGGTCATGGTTCCCATCACCCTGCCCACCTGGGAGCTGGACTGGCGCGAGGTCGGGACCACGACCGCACTGGGACGCGGGGCGATCGCCCAGGCGCGCGTGGTGTTCCTGCCGGCGCTCGGCGTGGACACCGCGGGGACCCGGATGGGCAAGGGCAAGGGCTGCTACGACCGCACGGTGTCCCGCACCGACGCCTTGCTGGTCGCCGTCGTGCACCCGTGGGAGGTGCTCGAGGAGCCACTCCCCCGCGAGGAGCACGACCGGGCGGTCGAGGCCGTCATCGCGGCGGGGATGGGGCTGCGGCGGCTAGGAGCTCGGTGAGCTGCCGGGCACCAGGGTCAGCTCGTCGCCGCCGGCGTCCTTGACCGCCTTCTCGCCGAACGGCCAGTCGAACAGCTCGTTGTTGGCCCACGCCTGCGTCTGGTCGTCGTAGTTGTCGGCGAAGGTGTGACCGCTGTTGCCCGTCTGGTTGACCCAGTGCGAGGCGTCGAGGTCGGACAGGTCCACCACCATTCGCATCGACGGCGCCCAGTCCACGTCGTAGGCGCGCGACCGCGTCCCGTTGGGCTGGTTGTCGGTCACGGCGTCGGCGGCGTTCCAGCCGTTCGCGTCCACGATCGCCGACCCGCCTGGCAGGTTGACCGGGCCGCGGTTGAACAGCCGCGCCACGATGCCCGGGACGTCGTCGCCGCCGAGCACCTGGTGACGCAGGGTCAGCTGGTGCAGCTTGCCCCACTGCCAGCTGCCCGGGTCCTTGCC
>JAICSZ010000375.1 GCA_025936615.1 Pedococcus sp.
ACGCCCGCCAGACGGGCGCGTGCCGGGCGCCGGGGTTGCGCGCATGGGCCTCGAGCGCCTCGAAGGACCGCCAGTACTGGACGAGGACGCCGTGCCCGGGTTCGCCGTGGCGGGTGTAGCCCAGCAGACCCGTGGGCGGGTCGGCTTCGAGCTCGTCGAGCATGTCGGCCATCGCCATCAGCAGCCCACTCGCTTCGGTCGGCACCGCCGGATCGTGCACCGCGCCGATCAGGAAGACGACGAAGTCGCCCTCGAGCTCGGCGGTCCACCGTCCTGGTTGGTGCGCCATGGCGACGAGAGTCCCATCGTCGGTTTGTGGCTGCCCATCCCGTTGCTGGGCTGAGGACCAACAGCGGAGGTGGGAAGGGGCCGACCGGTGGGCGGCGTAGGGTCGGCAGATGATCACGGGCACCCACGTCATCGTGTTCAGCCGCGATGCGGACGCAGACCGTGCCTTCTTCGCCGACGTCCTGGGACACCCGCACGTCGACGCCGGCGGCGGCTGGCTGATCTTCAAGGTGCCGCCCGCCGAGCTGGCCGTCCATCCGTCCGACGGCCCCACCGGGCACGAGCTGTACTTCATGTGCGACGACCTCGACGCCACGATGCGCGAGCTCCGGGCCAAGGGCGTCCACTTCACCGACGACGTCTCCGAGGAACGGTGGGGTCGGCTGACCCGCTTCCGGTTGCCGGGCGGTGGCGAGGTGGGGATGTACGAGCCACGCCATCCGCTCGCGATCGACCTGTGAGCCGGGCGACGCCGCATGACCGGTGTCGGGTGTCGTGCTCGAACGCGTCGTGGTCGTGTCACCACTCGTACGCTGGGGGCCTACGGGTAGACCTCGGGGAGTCTTGCCGACCTGCTCCGCTCAGGACGCTCCGGAGTGGGGGACGGGGTGGTGCGAGCAGCCGCGACGTCCCCGATCCGGTACAGGTCTTCCGCGAGTGCGGTCGAGCGATCGCGGTGGGCGGGACCAGACGGGCCACGAGCCACTCCCACCACCGCGGACAGCGCACGACCGTGTAGGTCTGCTCGACGGGGTGCCCAGAGGCGCGGGCTCGAGGGTGATGCGCCACACCGTGCTGGCGACGTACGGCCACGTCGGGACGGTGCGCCAGGCGATGGTCAGTCCGGGCACGACATCGGTCACCTCGCTGGTGCCCGGGAAGGCCTGGGCGCCGGAAGCTGTCACAACCGCGAGGCCGCCGGCGTCTGGATGGTCGTACCGACTCGCAAGGAGGACGACATGACCGGAACGACGCGTATCCCTGCGGCCGAGATCACCGGTTTCAAGGGGATGCTGATCAAGCGGTTCGCGAAGAAGAACCTCGGCCAGGTCCCGGCCTCGCTCGGCGTCTACTGGCACAACCAGAAGGTGCTCATGAGCATGGCCGGAGCCGGGGGCAAGATGCAGAAGTGGGACGCCTGCGACGAGCAGCTCAAGTCGTTCGCGCACATGGCGGTGGCCGCGCAGGTCGGTTGCAGCTGGTGCCTGGACTTCAACTACTTCGAGGCCTACAACAAGGACCTCGACCTCGACAAGGCGCGCGAGGTCCCGCGATGGCGTGAGTCGGAGGTGTTCACGCCTCTGGAGCGGGATGTGATGGCGTACGCCGAGGCGATGACCGAGACCGAGCCGACCGTGACCGACGAGATGGTGGCCTCCCTGCGGGCCAAGCTCGGTGACGCCGCCCTGGTCGAGCTCACCGCGGTCATCGCCTTCGCCAACTTCACCACCCGTCCCAACATCGCGCTCGGTATCGAGTCGGACGGCTTCGCGGCGGCGTGCGGGCTCAAGCCGCTCGCACAGCCCACCGTCGTACGGTCGTGAGCGTGACCACGACCGACGACCCGTTCGTCGCCCACCGCGGGCTCCTCTTCACCGTCGCCTACGAGATGCTCGGCTCGGCGACGGACGCCGAGGACGTCGTGCAGGACACCTGGCTGCGCTGGGACGCGATCGGTGGCGACGCGCGCGCCGACGTGCGCGACCCGCGCGCATTCCTGGTGCGGATGGTGACCCGTAAGGCGCTCGACCGGCTGCGCGCGAACGCCCGGCGGCGTGAGGAGTACGTCGGCGCCTGGTTGCCCGAGCCGTTGTGCACCGCCCCGGACGTGGCCGACGACGTGGCGCTTGCCGAGAGCGTCTCGATGGCGGTGCTCACGGTGCTCGAGACCCTCACACCCACGGAGCGAGCGGTCTTCGTGCTGCGAGAGGTGTTCGACACGCCGTACGACGAGATCGCCGAGGCCGTGGGCAAGTCCTCGGGCGCGGTGCGGCAGATCGGGCACCGGGCGAGGGAGCACGTGGCGGCGCGCCGGCCCCGGATGGAGGTCAGTCGTGGGGAGCAGCACGAGGTCGTCGAGCGGTTCCTGGCGGCGGTGACCCAAGGCGACCTGCAGGGGCTGCTCGACGTCCTCGCGCCCGACGTCGTGCTCGTGGCCGACGGCGGCGGTGTCGTCCAGGCGGTCGTCAACCCGGTGACGGGTGCGAAGAAGGTCGCGAACCTGCTGCGTCCCTTCAACAGGTTCGCCCCGGGTGCCCGCATGCTGCCGGTGATGCTGAACGGCGCGGTCGGAGTCCGCGTCGTGGGCACCGATGACGGTTACGACACCGCGGTCAGCTTCGTGGTCGAGGAGGGCCGGATCACCCGGATCTACGCCGTCCGCAACCCCGCGAAGCTCGGCGGCATCGACGCCGAGGCGACGCTCAGTCGGTAGCCGCCCGCAGGTGGGCCCTCGTGGGTGGCGAAAGCGAGGAGTTCCTGCACGCAGCTCTGTCTCATTGCCAGGACGGGCTCCACCGCTCGGGCGGGGGTCCCAAGGCCCCGAGAAGGCGGACCGAGCCGCCCGTCGCGGGCCGCGAGGGCGGGAGTGGCGCGGGAACCCGACGCGGCACATGCCGCAGCGGGGGGGGCCCCCCCGCCGCCCCGGGCACCCCCCCGGCGGTGGTGGAGTGTTGGGTGGTGGGGGGGGGGGGGGGGGGGGGGGGGGGCGCGGGCGCCCAAGGCATCATCCACGTTGCCGGTAATCGGCGCTCGATTGTCGTTGCCCCCGATGTCGCGACCGCCCAGGGCATCGCTCA
>JAICSZ010000335.1 GCA_025936615.1 Pedococcus sp.
ATGAACGACCCCGCGATCGCGGCGACCTGATTGATGCCGAGCGCCATGCCGCGCCGTTCCGCGGGAAACGCGTCGGTGAGGATCGCCGTCGAGTTCGCGAACAGCATCGAGGCTCCGACTCCCTGGACCACCCGCCACAGGATCAGCCACATCGCGCCGGCGCCGCCGGTGTAGGGGTCGACCACGAGGGCCAGTGAGCTCGCGGTGAACACGACGAAGCCGAGGTTGTAGATCCGGACGCGCCCGTACATGTCCCCCAGTCGCCCCAGCGTCACCACGAGCACTGCGGTGACGACGAGGAACCCCATGAGCATCCACAGCAGGTAGCCCACGTTGCCCGGCTCCAGCGGGTTGAGCCCGATGCCGCGGAAGATGTCGGGCAGGCTGATGATGACGATCGAGGAGTTGACCGTGGCCATCAGCACGCCGAGCGTGGTGTTGGACAGCGCCACCCACTTGTAGTGCGGGTGGTCGGCGTCGAAGTCGAGCCGCCGGCCGCGAGTCGCCACCGAATGGTTTCCAGCCACAACTAAGTCTATCGAGCGGCTCGCCGCCGCGCCGGTCCGGCGCTGCCTGCCGTATGCCGCGTGGCCGGCTCCCGCGGGTCAGGTGCGCAGGCGCGCGGCGGCTTCCAGTGCGTAGTAGGTCAGGATGACCTGCGCCCCTGCCCGTCGGATGTTGAGCAGCGACTCCATGACGGCGCGGTCGCGGTCGACCCAGCCGTTCGCGGCGGCCGCCTCGATCATCGAGTACTCACCCGAGATCTGGTACGCCGCGACGGGAACCGGTGACAGCTCGGCAGCGGCGGCGACGATGTCCAGGTGTGGGGTCGCCGGCTTGACCATCACGATGTCGGCGCCTTCGGCGATGTCGAGCTCGAGCTCGCGCAGCGCCTCGGTGGCGTTGGCCGGGTCCTGCTGGTAGGTCGCGCGGTCACCGACGAGCGAGGACTGCACCGCCTCGCGGAACGGGCCGTAGAGCGCGGAGGTGTACTTGGCGGCGTAGGCGAGGATCACCGTGTCGGTGAACCCCTCGTCGTCGAGGGCAGCGCGCACGTGCGCCACCTGGCCGTCCATCATCCCGGACAACCCCAGCACGTGCGCACCGGCACGGGCCTGCGCGAGGCCCATCGCGGCATACCGCTCGAGGGTCGCATCGTTGTCCACCCTCCCGGCGGCGTCGAGGACGCCGCAGTGGCCGTGGTCGGTGAACTCGTCGAGGCACAGGTCGGCCATCACGACGATCCGGTCGCCGACTGCGTCCACGACGCGGCGCAGGGCGACGTTGAGGATCCCCGCGGGGTCATCGGCTCCCGAGCCGACCGGGTCCTTGGCCTCGGGCACGCCGAAGACCATGATCCCGCCGAG
This sequence comes from Pedococcus sp., assembly GCA_025936615.1. The sequence continues at coordinate 1,368 of JAICSZ010000335.1, forward strand.
GCCTGCGTCTGCGGCCTCGCGGGCGACGTCGACGAGCGAGTCGAGGGTGTGCTGCACGACGCCCGGCATGGCCGCGATGGCCTGCGGCTCGCCGATGCCCTCGCGGACGAAGACGGGCAGCACGAGGTCGGCCGGGTGCAGCCGCGTCTGCGCCACCAGCCTGCGCATCGGCGCCGACTGACGCAGCCGACGCGGCCGCAGCACCGGCCCGGGCACTACTTCGCCCGGCGCCGTGCCGACGCCTTCCTCGCACTCGGCCGCACGACGGGCTCGCCAGCCTCGGCAGCAGCGGCCGCGAGGCCCAGGCCGTAGTCGGCGAGGGCGTCGACCAGCGCGTCGGAGGTCGCCTCGTGCGCCAGGACGTCGACCCGCAGGCCGTGCTCCTCGGCGGTCTTTGCGGTGGCTGGGCCGATGCAGGCGACCACTGTCGACGGGTGCGGCTTGCCCGCGATGCCGACGAGGTTGCGCACGGTGCTCGAGGAGGTGAAGACCGCGGCGTCGAACTGCCCGCCCTTGATGGCCTCACGGATGTGCGCGGCCGGTGGGGCGGCCCGGACGGTGCGGTAGGCCGTGACGTCGTCGACCTCCCAGCCCATCTCCTGCAGGCCGGCGACCAAGGTGTCCGTGGCGATGTCGGCGCGCGGGAGGAAGACCCTGTTGATCGGGTCGAGCAGCTCGTCGAACGGCGGCCAGTCCGCGAGCAGCCCACTGGCGGAGCTCTCGCCGGACGGCACGAGGTCGGGCACGATGCCCCACTCGTGCAGCGCCTCCGCGGTGACCCCGCCCACGGCGGCGATCTTGAGCCCGGAGAAGGCCCGAGCGTCGAGACCGAACTCCTCGAACCGCTCGCGGACCGCGCGCACCGCGTTGACCGAGGTGAACCCGATCCACTCGTAGCGCCCGGTGACCAGGCCCTTGACCGCGCGCTCCATCTGCTGCGGTGTCCGCGGCGGCTCGACCGAGATGGTCGGGACGACCACCCCCGTGGCGCCGTAGGACTCCAGCCGCGTGATGGTCGGACCGGCCTGGTCCTTGGTGCGCGGGACGAGGACGTTCCAGCCGAACAGCGGCTTGGTCTCGAACCACGAGAGCTGGTCGCGCAGCCCCACGGTCGAGCCGACCACCGCGAGGGCAGGGAACTCCACGGTCTTCATGACCTGGGCGACCTCGCCGAGGGTGGTCACGCGAGTGGCCTGCCGCACCGTGGTGCCGCGCTCGGTCAGCGCGACCGGGCTCTGGGCGGAGCGGCCGGCATCGAGCAGGCGCACCAGGGCAGTGCCGAGGTCGTCGGGCGCCCCGAGCAGCACGACGGTGACGGAGTCGGCTGTGGACGCCGCCCAGTCCACGTGGCGGTCGTTGGCGGAGATGACGTGCACCGCCGGCGAGCTGCTGGAGGTCAGGGGGATGCCCGCGTAGGCCGGGACCGCGGAGACGGCGCTGACGCCCGGCACGATGTCGTAGCCGATGTCGGCCCTGCGACAGGCGAGCGCCTCCTCGGCGAGCCCGTTGAACGTGCCGGGGTCGCCGTCCATGAGTCGCACGACCAGGCCGCCCGACACGGACTTCGCGGCCTTGACCACGAGCTTGGCGCGCATGGCGTGGGTGAGGGGCTGGCCGTGGTCGCCGTGGCCGGCGTCGACGACCTCGACGTCGGGTCGGCAGTACCGCTCGACGACGTCCTCGCGGGCGACCTGGTCGATGACGACCACGTCGGCAGACGCGAGGAGGTCGACGGCGCGCACGGTCATCAGGCCGGCGTCGCCGGGACCGGCGCCGACGAACGCGACCCGCCCGGGCTGGCGGACCGGCCGGCGTGCGGCGCCCTTGGGGTTGGTGGTGGTGGACTTGGTCGAGCGCGTGGGGCTCACAGGGCACGCTCCGTGCGGTGTCGATCGTGGACTCGGTCGGTACTGCGGTCGGGGGCGGCGACGGGACTGCTCCCGGTCGCCCCGGGTGGGTCTGGTGGCCAGCCGGCCGGGTCGGTGGCCGGTTGGCTGGTCGGCGGACCGGCGAGCGAACCCGCGCCGTCCTCGAGCAGCACGGCAGCAAGGCGCTGACCGAGGACAACGGGTTGGTCGAGGGGTCCGACGAGCGAGCGGCGCAGTTCCACGGAGCCGTCGACCGCCCCGACGAACGCCCGCAGCGAGAGCTCGGG
>JAICSZ010000153.1 GCA_025936615.1 Pedococcus sp.
ATCACGACCGGCACCGCGGGTGCGATGTCGAATCCGTCCAGTGGGTCCGCATCCGTGCCCTTGCCGGCCCGACGCCGCCCAGCGGCCACGGACTCGACAAGATCGCCCGAGTGCTCGGGGCTGAAGAAGATGGCGTGCCAGCCGTCGGCCACCTCGCCGGCCAGCTCGAGGTTCTTCGGGCCGACCGCGGCGAGGTAGATGGGGATGTCGGTCCGCGGCGGGTGGATGGTCAGCTTGAGCGCCTTCCCCGGGCCGTCAGGGAGCGGCAGCGTGTAGTGGCGTCCCTGGTGCGAGACCGTCTCTCGGCGCAGCGCCATGCGCACGATGTCGACGTACTCACGGGTGCGCCCCAGCGGCGACTCGAACCGGACCCCGTGCCATCCCTCGCTGACCTGTGGCCCGCTCACGCCGAGACCGAGGCGGAACCGCCCACCGGAGAGGGTGTCGAGGGTGGCCGCGGTCATCGCCGTCATGGCCGGGGTCCGCGCGGGGATCTGCATGACGGCGGCACCGAGCCCGATCTGCTCGGTCTGGGCACCGACCCACGCCAACACGGTCGGCACGTCGGAGCCGTACGCCTCCGCGGCCCAGGCGACCGTGTAGCCCAGCCGGTCGGCCTCCTGGGCCACCGCCACGTTGTCCTGGTCGACGCCCATGCCGAAGTACCCGAGGTTCACACCGAGTTCCATGGACACGCAGGCTAACGGTCGGCCTGGGACGGGGAAGTTCCGGCGCCCACTACGGTACGGAGACATGCGCCACAGACGAATGGGGGCCTCGGGGCTCTCGGTCTCCCGCCTCGCCCTGGGGACCATGACGTGGGGGCGGACCACCGACGAGGAGGAGGCACGCACCCTGCTGCGGACCTTCCTCGACGCCGGGGGCAACCTCGTCGACACCGCGCACGGCTACGCCGACGGCGCGTCGGAGGAGATCATCGGCCGGCTGCTCGAGGACGACGTGCCTCGAGAGGACCTGCTCATCTGCACGAAGTCGGGCATCTCCCGGCGCAGCGGCCAACGGGTCGTCGACACCTCTCGACACAGCCTGCTCGGCCAGCTCGACCTGTCGTTGGAGCGGATGGGCACCGACCACGTCGACCTGTGGCTGGTGCACACCTGGTCCGACGAGGTCCCGCTGTCCGAGACCCTGTCGGCGCTGGAGTGGGCGGTGTCGACCGGTCGCGCCCGTTACGTAGGGGTCTCCAACTTCACCGGGTGGCAGACCGCCCGGGCGCTGTCGCTGCTCGAGCAGGCGCGGGTGCCGCTGGTGGCCAACCAGGTCGAGTACTCCCTGGTGAACCGGTCTGCCGAACCGGACCTGCTCGCGGCCGCCCAGTCCCTCGGGTTCGGCCTCATGCCCTGGTCGCCCCTGGGTCGAGGCGTGCTGACCGGCAAGTACCGCAACGGGATCCCGGCCGACTCGCGCGCGGCATCGCGCGACTTCCCCCGCTTCACCGCGCGCTACCTCGACGACCGCAGCACCGGCATCGTGGAGGCGCTGGCGATCGCTGCGAAGGGTCTCGAGGTCACGCCGGCGGAGGTGGCCCTCGCCTGGGTCCGCGACCGACCGGGCGTGGTGAGCCCGGTGGTGGGCGCCCGGACCGCTGCGCAGCTGCGCTCCACGCTGGCGAGCGAGAGCCTCGAGCTGCCCGAGGAGCTGGTCGACGCCCTCGACGAGGTCTCCGCGTAGGGCGACGGGTCGCCTCGCCCTACGCCTCTTCCTCGTCTTCCTCGTAGTCGGCGTCGTCCAGACCGGAGTAGACACCGGAGTCGCGGTCCTCGTCGTCGTGGTCGTCGAGCTCGTCGTCGTCGCCGTCGTCGTAGACCTGCAGGGGCGTCATCTCGCCGTAGGCCTGCAGCAGCGCGTCGTCGTAGGCCTCGAAGGCGTCGGCAAGGTCGTCATAGGCCGCCACCACGGTGGGGTCGTCCTCGCCGCTCTTGGACGCCGACGCCTCGAGGTGTCGCTCGAAGGCGCTCAACAGGCTGGCCAGCGCGCCACGCGGGTCTGCGGTCATGTGCCGACCGTAGCCTCATCTGCGCCAGAATGGCGCGTGATGGTCGAGTACGAGTACCGCGTGCTCCGCTTCACGCGTGAGGTGTCCCGGGCGGACATCCGCCGGACCCTGTCCGAGCACGCGGAGTACGGCCACTGGGAGCTGCACCGCACCCGGATCTACCTGGGTGGGGTGCAGCGCACCTGGTTGCGCCGGCGCATCATCCGCGCACCGCGGCGGCGAGCAACCGGGCCTTCCTGACCAGCAGGGCGCCGGCGCACAGCAAGGCCACGGCTGCGAACAGGACCGGCCCCGGCTCGGTGCCGGTGAATGCCAGGCGGGCCGGCAGGGCGCTGCCGGCACCGGCGCCAGACGACGACTGTGCGGCTGCGCCAGGGGTGCCGGGACCGGCACCGGCAGCGCCATCCGCGCCAGGCGTGGCCGCAGCGGCCGTCGGGCACGGCACGACGAGCTGGTCGAGCGGCACGCCCGCTGCGGTCAGCTCCCGGATGAGGTCGTGGTCGAGGACCACGAGCGTGGTCTGCAGCGGTGCCACCTGGCGGGTGACCCGCACGCACGCACCCAGCAGCCCCTGCACGGTCGCGTCGACCGCGGCAACCGTGTCGCCGTCCGCCCGGACCGCGCCGGCCGGGCACGCGGCGAACGCCTGCGGGAACTGCTTGACCAGCGGTGAGGAGAGGTCCTGGCCCACGACGTCGACCCCGACCTCGAACGCCGGGGAGGCACTGCCCGTGGGGATGAGACAGAGCGAGGCAACGGCGGTCGCCGCCTGCACTCCGCCGGGGCTGCTCGCGGCAGCCGGGTCCTGCGGTGCGGAGCGCGTGCGGGTGGTCCCAGAGGAGGCCGTGGTCCCGGATGGCGCGGTCCGCGTGGCCGTCGGGGACTCCGACGTCGAGGCGCTCGAACCGGCGTCGCCGTCGGGCGCCGTCGCCGGTGAGGCGCTGCCGACCAGACCGGTCACCGTGCCCTGCACCGTCGTCTGCGTCTTGCCCAGTACGTCGTTCAGGGCGGTGCCCTCGAGTGGGGTCGCGAGCGTCGCGGATGGTGGTGCGGGGAGCGTCGCGGCTCCTGCGCCGACTGCGGTCACGGCGGTCCCCGCGCCGACGAGCAGGAGAGCAGCGGCGAGCCGTGCTGCGGTGGTGGTGTGGTGGGGTGACATCCCCGGGTCCCTTCGGTCAGTTGGCCTACTGACCGGTAAACGACGCTCGAGGCGACGGGGCTACGGGCGGTGGCCGACCGGCATACGGGATGTCAGCAGGTGGCGATGAACCGCTGGAGCACGCGCGTGCCGAACTCGAGGGCCGACACCGGAACCCGCTCGTCGATGCCGTGGAACATCGGCCCGAAGTCGAGGTCGGCCGGCAGCTGGAGCGGCGCGAAGCCGTAGCCGGTGATGCCCAGCTTGCTGAGAGCCTTGTTGTCGGTGCCGCCGGACAGGCAGTAGGGCAGGATCTCGGCTCCCGGGTCCTCGGCCAGCAGGGCAGCCTTCATGGCCTCGACGAGCGGCCCCTCGAAGGGCGCGTCGAGGGAGATGTCGCGGTGCACCACCTCGACCTCGATGTGCTCGCCGGCCAGCTCCTCGACCGTGGCGAGCAGGTCGTCGTCGTGACCGGGCAGGAACCGGCAGTCGAGCGCGGCGGACGCACTCTGCGGGATGACGTTGTGCTTGTACCCCGCGTTGGCCATCGTGAAGTTCGCGGTGTCCTGCAACGTCCCCCGCACGAAGGCCTGGGCAGTGCCAAGGTGGTCGAGCAGCTCCTCGAGGTCCTCGTCGGACCAGGCGGTGCCGGTGAGCTCGGCCAGGCCGTCGAGCAGGGCGCGCACGGAGGCGATGTACTCGCGCGGCCACTTGTGTGCGTTGATCCGGGTGATCGCCTCGGCCAGACGCACCACGGCGTTCTCCTCGTTGACCTGTGAGCCGTGGCCGGCCCGGCCGTGGGCGGTCAGGCGCAGCCAGAGGATCCCCTTCTCTGCGGTCTGGACGAGGTAGGCGCGGGTGCGCCCACCTTGCGCCGTCGGGATGGTGACGCTGTAGCCACCGACCTCGCTGACCGCCTCGGTGACGCCCGCGAACAGCTCCGGGTGGTTGTCCACGACCCAGTGGCTGCCCTTGGTGCCGCCGGCCTCCTCGTCGGCGAAGAAGGCGAAGACGACGTCGCGGGGCGGCTTGCTCCCGGTCCTCGCCAGGTGCCGGATATTGGCCAGCACCATGGCATCCATGTCCTTCATGTCCACCGCGCCCCGGCCCCAGATGCAGTCGTCGCGCAGCTCGGCGGAGAACGGGTCGACCTGCCAGTCGTCCTTGTTGGCCGGCACCACGTCGAGGTGGCCGTGGATGCACAGTGCGGGCCGGTCGCGGTCTTCGCCCTCCAGGCGGACGACGACGCTGGTACGGCCCGGCTCGCTCTCGACAACGGTCGGCTCCAGGCCGACCTCGCGCAGCTGCCCGACGACGTAGTCGGCCGCCTCGCGCTCCCCCGGCCCGCTGCCGTCGCCGAAGTTCGTGCTGTCGATGCGGATCAGGTCGCGGCAGATGCCGACCACTTCGTCGACGGGGTTCGAGGGCTCGCTCATGCCCACCAGACTAGGTGGATTCCGGTATGCCGGGCGGTTGGCTGCCGTTGGCCCAGCCGGTTCGGAGATGGACCAGTTCGCGTGCTACCGTTCTGCGTCGCGGCGGGCGCCGACAGGTGCCCGCAGCAAACCCTGTCCGGGTGGCGGAATGGCAGACGCGCTAGCTTGAGGTGCTAGTGCCCTTTATCGGGCGTGGGGGTTCAAGTCCCCCTCCGGACACGTCCCGGGACACACGCTGTCTCAGCGGTGGCCCGGACGCGTTTGAGCACGTGGTCGTACTCGAGCCTGACGCCGAGCGAGGCGTAGAGCTTGGACCGCAGGGCTGGGTCGGCGCTCGGGAGGATCAGGGCGATACCGCCCAGCTCGTCGAGCGCCTTCATCATCTCCTGGGCGCTGAATCTCCGGGCCTGCTTCAGCTGGCTCAGCTGCGCTTCCAAGCCCGCCTTTTCCTTCGACCGGCGCTGTAGTTGGTCAGCGATCTCAGGAATCGAGACGCCGGTCTCAATCGCCTCGACCAGGCTCCCGATCTTCCTGTCGACCTCTGCGAGTCGAGCGCGAACCGAGGTTGTCCGTGCGTTGGACTCATTCGGGCCGTCATGGGCGCTGGCCAGGCGCTCTGGCGAGACGAGGCCAGCGATCCAGCCGTCCAAGGGTCCGAGGACGGCATCCTCTCTCAGGTGGAGTGTCGGCGGATGGTCCGCCAGCTCCGGAGGAAGGGCCCGCAAGTCGCGGATCGCGCAGCGATACAGGGTCCGGCCGGCCGACCCATCGGCCCGGTTCTTCCGCCAAGCGCCCTGCATCCGGCGGCCGCAGTGCGCGCAGTAGAGCAGCCCGCGGAGCAGGTACGGATGGGGCGAGGTTCTCGGCTTGGCCTCACCGTCGGTGTACGACGACATCTGAGCACGTGCGCGGTCGAACATCTGGTCGGTGATGAGGGCGGGATGGGTCCCCTCCTGCGGCCGGATCCACTCCCCTTCGTCCCGCCACCGCATCCGCACCTGGTTGCCAGCAGCGACATCATCGGGGTCGATGAGCTGTTCGCGCTTCTGCTGCTTGGCCCAGACTCGTCTGCCCGTGTACGTCTCGTTCCTCAGGATCGCTCGAACCGCCGAGTGAGCCCACCCGCGGGCGTCCCGGTGTCGGTTGCGCGCCGGGTCATAAGCGCTGGGAGACGGAACCTGCTCATCGGTGAGGGCCTGGGCGATGGCGCGCAAGCCTTGACCACCCACATACATCTTGAAGATCCGCTCGACGATCGGTGCG
>JAICSZ010000107.1 GCA_025936615.1 Pedococcus sp.
CCGCCCGGTTCGCCGCCCAGCTCGGCTTCGAGGTCGACCCGCCGGTGGTCGAGGCGATGACGGCGATGGCGCGCCGGATCGAGATCATCTCCGCGGAGCGGGTGCGCGACGAGCTGGTCAAGCTGGTGCTGGCGGCGTACCCCCGCCTCGGCCTGCGCCTCCTGGTCTCCAGCGGCCTGGCCGCGCTGGTCCTCCCGGAGCTGCCGGCGCTCGCGCTCGAGCGCGACGAGCACCATCGGCACAAGGACGTCTACGAGCACACCCTGACCGTGCTGGAGCAGTCGATCGACCTCGAGGACCGGCTCGGCGGACCCGACTTCGTCTCGCGCTTCGCCGCCCTCATGCACGACGTCGGCAAGCCGCGGACCCGCCGGTTCGTCGACGACGGCACGGTGACGTTCCACCACCACGACGTCGTGGGCGCCAAGCTCACCCGCAAGCGGATGCAGGCGCTGAAGTTCTCCGGCGACATGACCGACGCGGTCTCGAAGCTGGTCGAGCTGCACCTGCGTTTCCACGGGTACGGCGACGGGCAGTGGACCGACTCCGCGGTGCGGCGCTACGTGCGCGACGCGGGCGACCAGCTCGAGCGGCTGCACGTGCTCACCCGGGCCGACTGCACCACCCGCAACCGGCGCAAGGCGGAGCGGCTCCGGCGCACCTACGACGAGCTCGAGGACCGGATCGCCCGGCTGTCGGCCGAGGAGGAGCTGGCCGCCATCCGCCCCGACCTCGACGGCACCCAGATCATGGAGATCCTGGGGATCCCGCCCGGCCGCGACGTCGGCGCCGCGTACGCCTTCCTGCTGGAGCTCCGGCTCGACGAAGGACCGCAGTCCTACGACGACGCCGTGGCGGCCCTGCGATCCTGGTGGGCCGCCCGCCCGTAGTCGCCGGTCGAGCCGGTCCCGACCTACGATCGCCGGATGGCACAGCTGAGCGTGACCGGGCCGCCCGTCGAGCGGGACGAGGAGATCCTGACGCCCGAGGCGCTGGCGTTCGTGGCCGACCTGCACGCCCGCTTCGGTGACCGCCGCGACGAGCTGATGGCCGCGCGGCGTACCCGACGTGCCGAGATCGGCCGCACCGGTCGACTCGACTTCCTGGCCGAGACCGCGGACGTCCGGTCCGCCGACTGGCAGGTCGCCCCCGCGCCGGCCGACCTGCAGGACCGGCGCGTCGAGATCACCGGGCCGACCGAGCGGAAGATGGCCGTCAACGCCCTCAACTCCGGCGCGAGGGTGTGGCTGGCCGACTTCGAGGACGCCAACACGCCGCACTGGGTCAACGTCGTCGGCGGCCAGGTCACGCTCTTCGACGCCGTACGCCGCACGATCGGACTCACCACCGCCGACGGCAAGGAGTACCGCCTGCGGGACCCGGACCACCTGCCGGTGATCCTGCCCCGGCCGCGTGGCTGGCACCTGCCCGAGGCCCACCTGACACTCGACGGGTCGCCGGTGGCCGGTGCGCTGGTCGACTTCGGTCTCTACTTCTTCCACAACGCCCACGAGCTCCTGGCGCGCGGCAGCGGGCCGTACTTCTACCTGCCGAAGATGGAGTCGCACCTCGAGGCCCGGCTGTGGAACGACGTCTTCACCCACGCCGAGGGGGCGCTCGGCCTCGGCCACGGCACGATCCGCGCGACCGTGCTGATCGAGACCATCCCGGCCGCGTTCGAGATGGAGGAGATCCTCTACGAGCTGCGCGACCACTGCTCCGGCCTGAACGCCGGCCGCTGGGACTACCTGTTCTCGATCATCAAGACCCTCCGCGACGCCCCCGGCGACCACACGCTGCCCGACCGCAACGCGGTCACCATGAACGCCCCGATGATGAGGGCGTACGCCGACCTGCTGGTCGCCACCTGCCACCGCCGCGGCGCCTTCGCGATGGGCGGGATGGCGGCGTTCATCCCCTCGCGTCGCGACGCGGAGGTCAACGAGGCTGCGTTCGCGAAGGTGCGGGAAGACAAGACCCGCGAGGCCCGCCAGGGCTTCGACGGCTCGTGGGTCGCCCACCCCGACCTGGTGCCGCTGTGCGCCGAGGTGTTCGACGAGCTGATGCCGGCGCCGAACCAGGTGTCCCTCCAGCGCGACGTGCGGGTCACCGCCGACGACCTGCTCGACCTCGCCGCCACCCCGGGGGAGCGCACGACCGGCGGGTTGCGCACCAACGTCGAGGTCGGCATCACCTACCTCGCCGCCTGGCTCGGCGGCAACGGTGCTGCCGCGATCCACCACCTGATGGAGGACGCCGCCACCGCCGAGATCTCGCGCTCTCAGATCTGGCAGTGGGTGCACGCCTCGGCCGTCCTCGACGACGGCACCGTCGTCGACCGGTCGCTGGTCGAGCGGGTCGTCGCCGAGGAGTACGACGCGCTGGTCGCCGCCGGCGGCCCGTACGCCGCGCAGCTCACGACCGCCCGCGACCTGTTCCTGGCCACCGCCCTGGACGCCGACTTCGCCGACTTCCTCACCCTGCCGGCGTACGACGAGGTGCTGCGCGCGGGAGGCTGAGCCGGCGCGTCGGGGCCGGTTCGCTCCGGGCCTTGACACCGGGCCCGGGGTGTCCCATGATACGAAGTGTCTCAAAATGAGACGGTAAGTATCACCAGGGAGGCACCGTGACGGTGCGGATGACATCACCAGGGGAGGGCGAGGCCTTCGCGAGCGGTCCGGTGCGGTTCCGCATCCTGGAGGACGGCGCCGGGGTCGACGGAAGGTTCGGCGTCGCCGAGTGCACCATCGCCCCCGGCTGGCCAGGCCCTCCGCAGCACGTGCACCGCGAGCACGACGAGACGTTCTTCGTGGTCGCGGGTGTGGTGGGCTTCCGCTGCGGGGCCGACGAGCTGGTGGCCGAGGCGGGCAGCCTGGTCACGGCGCCGATCGGCGACCCGCACACCTTCTTCAACGCGGACGCGGAGAGGCCGGCCACCCTGCTGTGCAGCGTGACCCCCGAGCGCTACCTCGGCTACTTCCGTGACCTCGCCGACCTCCGACCGGGCCCCGACGGCGTGCTCGTCCCCGCCGACGTGCTCGAGGTCATGGCCCGCTACGCCACCGATCCCTATCGCCCCTGATCCAGCCCCTCAGCCCCGACCCCTGAACCGAGGAGAACCACCATGACACTCACCACCCACGCCGACTCCGCGATCCTGCCGAGCCTCTCCGGACTCCACCACCTCGGACTGACGGTTCGCGACATCGAGGAGAGCGAGCGCTGGTACGCCGAGGTGCTCGGCATGGTGCGGGTCTTCGTCGAGCCGCATCCCACCGGTGGTGGCCACACCGTGGTGATCAACCGCCCCGACACCTTCTTGTTCCTCGGCCTGGACTTCCACCCGCAGGCAGACCTCGAGCCCTTCGACGAGCGCCGTACCGGACTCGACCACGTCGCGTTGGCGGTCGAGCGCCGGTCGGACCTCGACGCGTGGACCCGGCGGCTCGACGCGCTCGGTGTCGAGCACGGGCCCATCCACGACCAGGACCAGCCGATCCATGCGGCGATGGTGCTGCGCGACCCGGACGGCATCCCGGTCGAGCTCTTCTGGGCGGCCTGAGTCATGACACCGATGCATCTGCCTCTCCGACCCGGTGACCGGCCGCGTGCCACGGCCTCCCTGCCGCACTCGCAGATCGACCAGCAGCCCGCCGGGACCGGCGACCTCGACTTCGTCCTGGCCGAGGCGGCGACCTGGCCGCACGTGACGGTCCAGCCCTCGCGGATCGCCGTGGAAGGGTCTCGAGCGCTGGTGCTGACCGATGACGCCGACACCGGGCCCGCCGAGGCGTTCATGATCGGGCGGGAGTTCTGCCACGGGCATGCCGGAGGTGACTCGAGCCTGCACGCCGCGCTGCCGCCGCTCTTGGCGAGGGCCGCGCACGATGCGGGCTGGGGCGAGCCCCACTACCTGGTGCACGCCGGTCAGGCGCCACCGAGCATCACCATGCTCTACGCACCCCGCGACGAGACCGAGCGCGACCTCATCCTGCGACTGGTCCGAGCGTCGTACGAGTTCGCCCTCGGTGTCGCCGACCGGGCCGACGCCGGCGCCGGACTCGCATGACCCCTGAACCGAGCGGGTCACCCAGACCGAGTGCTCGGGAGCGCACCCGCCGCCTGCTGTCCGAGGCCGCCCGCGAACTGCTGCGCACGGGCGGCCCACTCACCGTGCAGGCGGCGGCGGAGCGTGCCGGCGTCTCCCGCGCCACGGCGTACCGGTACTTCCCCAACAACGACTCCGTGCGCGTGCACGCCACGATGCCGCTCGTTGACGGCGTGGGCCTGAACCCGCCCACGCTCGACCAGCGCGACGACCAGCCCCACGACGGGTCCCACGAGCGGGCCCCGCAGGGCCTTCCCGACAAGGCGTCCACCCTGGTCCGCACGATGGGCGCATGGGCGTTCGACCACGAGCACGAGTTGCGTACCTTCATGCGCCTCTCGCTCGCGCCTCCGGGTCCCGACCGGATCGAGCGTGGGGCCAGCACGAACCGCGACACCTGGATCGCGACCCTGCTCGAAGGCCTCCCTGACCACGTCCCCCAGGAGGCGCGCGACCGGCTGTCGGTCGCCCTCACTCCGCTGTTCGGAGCCGACGCCGTCATCTGGAGCACCGACATCGCACGCGTCGATCGCGAGACGGCCCTCGACGTCATGGAGTGGATGGCCGCTGCCCTCGTCCGAGCCACCCTCGACGAGAGCGGGTGACGACACCGTCCGCGGTCAGGCCCGAGGCGCCGGCGGATCAGCGAGCGCTGACGACCTCGCCGGCCACCCAGACCCGGGCCACGTCCGCCGACGTGGCATGGGCGAACGACTTGGCCAGGGCGTCGTCGGCGGAGGAGGCGTGGGTGAGCAGGATGTCGAGCGGCGAGCCGGCTTGGGGCCGGAGCCACATCGCGTCGAACGCCTTCCCGTCGCAGAAGGACCCGACCGTCGACCCGAGGCCGAGCGCGTCGGCGCCGGCACCGGTCGCCAGGTGCAGGAGGTGGGCGGCGGTCAGCGGGACGCCCGCGTCGCCGAGGGCCTGCTGCACGAAGTAGGCCTGCAGACCCTCCTTGAACAGCGAGAGCCCCGTGCCGGCGCCGACGTCGGAGCCGAGGGCGACGCGTACGCCGGCCGCGAGGTGCGCACGCATCGGGAACAGCCCACTGCCCAGGCAGGAGTTGCTGGTCGGGCAGTGCGACACGGTGGCGCCCGCCGAGGCCAGGACGTCGAGTTCCCCGGGGGTGGGCCGCACGTTGTGCGCGAAGACGGTCGTGGCACCCAGCAACCCGTGGTCGGCGTAGGTGTCGAGGTACGACGAGTGGCCGGGGAACAGTCTCCGGACGGCCTCGATCTCGGCGGCGTTCTCGTTGAGGTGGCTGGTGACCACGACCCCGGGAACGTCGTTGCGCAGGGCGGCGCACGCGGCGAGCAGCTCGGCGGTGCAGGAGAGCGAGAACCGCGGGGTGACGGCGTAGCGCAGGCGGCCCGCTCCGTGCCAGCGCTTCGCCAGCGTCAGGCCCTCGTCGTAGGCGCGGGCGGGCGTGGTCAGCAGCTCGTCGCGCAGCCCCCGGTCGCCGACCACCAGTCCGCTGGTGACCCGCAGCCCCACGCGTTCGGCCGCGGCGAAGAGCGCCTCGGTCGCCTCGAGGTAGTGCGCGCCGAACACCAACGCGGTGGTCGTGCCGGCGTTGGCCAGCGCACCGACGAACGCGGAGGCGATCTCGACGGCGTACGCCGGGTCGGCCAGCCGCGCCTCCTCCGGCAGGGCGCAGCGCTCGAGCCACTCCAGCAGCGACATCCCCAGCGCCCCGATGCAACGCAGCTGCGGGTAGTGGACGTGGGTGTCGACGAAGCCCGGCAGCACCAGTCCGCCGCGGAGGTCGACGCCCACAGCCGACGGATGTGCCGACGCGAGGGTGGCGAACGATCCGCGGGCGGTGATGGTCCCGTCGTCGTCGACCAGCAGACCGCCGTCGTCCTCGGCACGCAGCGCACCCCCGGCGAACGGGTCGTCGGGGGTGTCGAGGAAGGTGCCGCGGAACAGCCTCACGTGCCGGCCCGGTGAGGACGGACGCTATCCTCGGCGAACGACTCCAGGAGAGCCGCGGCCACCGAGACCGCGATCGTCGCGGGATCCTTGCCGGGCAGGGACACCAGGCCGATCGGGGTGACGATGCGGTCGACGGCGTCGGCGTGATGACCGTCGGCCAGCAGAGCCCTGCGGAACCGCGCCCACTTGGCCGACGAGCCGATCAGGCCGACCGGCCCGAGGTGCGCGCTGCGCAACGCGGCGTCCAGGAGCGCCAGGTCCTCCGCGTGGTCGTGGGTCATCACCAGCACGTGCGTCCCCCGCGGCAGCTCGGCCAGCACCAGCTCGGGCAGGACGGCCTCGTGGTGCACGTGCAGCCGCGCGTCGGCGTCGACCAGCGGCCTCAGTGCTTCGGTGGTCAGCCGGTCGGGACGCGAGTCGACCAGGTGCAGGTCGAGGTCGTGCCGGGCCAGGATCCGGGCCAGCTCGAGGCCGACGTGGCCGACCCCGAAGACCGCCACGGCCGGGCGTACGACGAGTGGCTCGAGCAGCACCGTGACCTCGCCGCCGCAGCACTGCACGCCGTGCTCGCCCGGCGCCTTGTCGGAGAGGTCGAGGGTGAAGGTCGTCGGCGTGAGGTCTGCCGAGGTGAGCAGATCGCGAGCCCGCGCCACGGCCGTGGCCTCGACGTTGCCGCCGCCGATCGAGTCCCAGGCGGCGTCGACGGTCACCACCATCTTGGCGCCGGCCTCGCGCGGCGCGTGGCCGCGCGTCGAGACGAGCGTGACCAGCACGCCGGGTCGCCGCTCGGTCCGCAGTCTCTCCACCGCCTGCAACCACCGCACGGCTCAGGCCCCCGCCGGCTCGCGCATGCCGGCCGCCAGCCGAGCCGCATCGAGCGCCCAGTAGACCGCCTCGGGCGTCGCCGGGCTCGCCAGGTCGACCGCGCGGCCAGCCGGGCCGAAGGCCCCGCACGCCTGCCGCAGCGCCTCGCGCACCGACAGGGCCAGCATCAGCGGCGGCTCGCCGACCGCCTTGGAGCCGTAGACGGCGCCCTCCTCGTGGGCGCGCTCGAGCATCGTGACGTTGAAGACCTCGGGCATCTCCGAGAAGCTCGGCAGCTTGTAGGTGCTGGCCGCCTGCGTCGTCACCCGGCCCCGCTGCTCGCCGTCGGAGGTGTCCCAGCGCAGGTCCTCCAGGGTCAGCCACCCGGCACCCTGCACGAACCCGCCCTCGATCTGGCC
>JAICSZ010000449.1 GCA_025936615.1 Pedococcus sp.
AGCCTGCTGCTGACGACGTCCTTCGCATCCGTCTACGACCCAGCCTGGTCTCGACCGACCGGCGGCTACCAGCAGCTGCTCGAGTTCTTCGTGGGCGAGAAGGACGCCGTCGACGAGCGATGGGCTGACCTCGTCGAGGCGGGTCACCACAGCCGGATGCCGCCCACGCAGACCGCTGGTCCGTACGCCGCCATGGTTGACGACCCCGATGGCAATGTCGTCCTGCTGACGTCCGACGAAGGGGCCCGCGTCGACGCGGCCAGCGCGTAGACCTCCAGTCAGACCAGTCCCGGAGCCGAGCACCCCGATCCGACGGACCTCAGCGTTGCAGCATGAGGAAGGCCGGGAACCTGCCGCTCGCCACCAGCCGGCGCACGACCGGCCTGACCACTGCGGCAGCCTCGTCGGGCCCGACGAGCCGCGGCTGGCTCACGGCGCGGTCACGGCCCTTCCAGGTCACCGTCGCCCCACCGGCCGCCAAGACGTTCTGGGCCCAGTTCGTCCTGGGTCCCCACGGCAGGCCGATCAGGAAGGTGTCATCGCGAACCACGGGCACCAGCGCCACCGGGATCGCATACTCGCGGCCACTTCGCCGCCCCACGTGGTGCATCACCCCCCAGAGCGGGAACCACGTTCGGCCTGCGATGGCCCTGGCCACCGGCGTCGTGCCCCGGACGAGCCAGCTCGGCGGCGATGTCCTGGCCTGCTGTTTGGTGCTCACACCCCCAGCATGCGCTAATTCATCGCATAATGAAAGACCGGAGGTCACGCGTCTCACGGAGCCAGCATGACCCGCGGCACCCGGCAGTTCAGGCCGACGTCGTCCAGCCGGCTCTCCAGACCGCGGCCGTCGACCACGGGCAGGACGAGCGGCGTGGGCTTGCCCGCCGCGAGCGCGCGGGCGTAGGCGTCGCGCTCACGCACCAGCCGTCCCCAGTCGTCGAGCCACTCGTCTGCCGGCCGGTCCGCGGACAGCTGGTCGGCCGGCACCAGCCGGCGGATCGTCGAGACCATCTCGGTGACGGCGTCGTTCTGGGCGTTGATGGCTCCCACCCGCTGGCGAACCACCGCGGAGGTCCCGACTGCGGCCTTGGCCGTGGCCTCGCGCATCCGGTCACACGCCGCGTTGGCCACGGCCACGAGGTGGGACTGCTCGACGACCTCCACGTCGTCGGCGTTCGCGTAGCTCCACAGCTTGCTCAGGCTCATCACGACGAGGGCCACGGCGACCACCACGGCGCCACGCGCCAACCAGGACCTCCAGGCAGAGACAGCCATCGGTGCCAGTCTCGCCACTCACCGCGAACCTGCAACCCCGGCAGGCGATGCAGGTCCGTGGTCGGTGGTCGGTGGGCGCGTCAGCGAACCGCCTCAGTTCCGCGCCTCCGCCATCGCCTTGAGCTTGGCCATCGCGTCGATGGTCTGCTTGGGTAGGCTGCGCCGGATCATCGGCGTGAACAGCCTTCCCACGCCGACCGTCCCGATGTCGATCGTGTGCGTCAGCGTGGTGCCGACCCCGTCGGAGGCGGAGACGAAGTCCACGGTCACGCGCATCATCCTGTCGGTGAACCGCATCGCGAAGTGCCGGTCCGGCTCGCGGGCGATCACCTCGCCGTCCATGGTCCCAGTCCGGCGCCCGTCGGCGTAGTGGTACCGCAGCCGAGTGCCCACGTCGTTGGGCCCGGTGTCCACCTTGTCGATCCCGGTGCAGCGGGCCAGCCACAGGGGGGTCTGGGTGAAGTCGTCGACGATGCCGAAGATGGTTGCTGGCGGTGCGCTGACGGAGAGCGTGTGGGCGAAGCGGGGCATGGTGTCCTCCGGCGATGAGGCGCAGTGGGCACACGCTACTGCCGCGACCCCGTGTTGCGCGGGTGGTGCCTCAGATGTCCCGGTATGCCGGTGGGTCGGCTTCGGCGCGCAGGCTGGGCGGGGCGGGTCGAGGCCTGCGCGGCTCGCGCACGCCCGCCAGGCCGTCGTCGTCGCCGCCGATGGCGGGGAAGGACCCCACGAGCTTGCGGCGGCCCAGGCGGCGGTGGCGGTACACGGTGTACAGCTCTGCACCCGGGGGGTCGGGCATGGCGCGACGTGCCAGCATCAGGGCCTCGGAGGGGCTGGCCGCATGCAGGTGCATGCGGCAGCTTCGCATGATCCCGACACGGTCGTGGACCTGGACGTCGTAGCTCGCCATGACCCAAGAGTGCGCCCAGTCCTGCTCCACGACAAGCACGACTGCGCCGCTCGCCCCTCAGGGGAGCGGGACCTAGGCTGGCCGAGCCAGCGCCGAGGAGGAGACCCGCATGCCGCAGCCGCACCCGC
>JAICSZ010000349.1 GCA_025936615.1 Pedococcus sp.
GACCGCAGGCAGGTCGGAGCAGGCGTCGGTGCAGGTGGCCCCGGGGAGGGCGGTCTGGTTGTTGACCAGGGCGACCTTGGCGCCCGAGCCGCTCATCGCGATGGAGCCCGAGATGTCCACCGCCACGTCGGGAAGTGTCCTGTCCGTTCCGAAGGCCTCGCCGACCACGATCCGGCCACCCGCGGGGATGGACCCGGTGAGGTCGGTCATCTGCCAGCTGGTACCCGACGTGGAGGCGTACTGCAGCGACCACGCAGACACGTCGACGGGGGCGTTCGTCTTGTTGACCAGCTCGATGAAGTCACGGTCGAACGCGGCTCCGCTGTTGCCCCCTCCCCCGTAGACCTCGTTGATGACGACGCTCGCCCCGGTCGAGGGCGCCGCGTGCGCGCCCGTCGAGGCCATCGTCAGGGCACCGGCGGCCAGCGCTACCGCGCCCACCGCCCCTGTCAGTCGCTTGCGGTGAACGCGCACGGAGATCCTCCAGCCAACGTCGGTGTCTGCGGAGCGCCCGGTGGGTGGCCGGGCATCCCGGCAGTGAACCACGCACCGGCCGAACGCGGAACAGCCGCGACGCGCACGGAAGGTAAAGAACCGTCCAGTTTTCGGCGGGCGATCCGGGGCTGGCGTCTGGCGCCAGCCCGGGATGCGCGTCAGCCCTGGGCGGCGAGCTCCGAAAGGGGCACCTCTGGGTCAGCGAGCTTGGCGGGGTCGACCGCCGCCTTGGACAGGATGATCGCCTTGATGTCGTCGGTGACGTCCCAGACGTTGACGTTCATGCCGGCCACGACCCGCCCCTCCCTGGTCCAGAACGCGATGAACTCTCGCTTCCCGAGGTCTCCGCGCACCACCACCTCGTCGTCCGGGCCGCCCAGGCCGAGGTACTCCATCCCGAGGTCGTACTGGTCGGTGAAGAAGTACGGCAGCTCAGGCTCGGGGCCGTCCGCGTCGAGCATGGCGGCGACGACGACCTTGGGCTGGTTGAGTGCGTTGGCCCAGTGCTCGACCCGGACGCGCTGGCCGAGCAGCGGGTGCTCGACGTTGGCCACGTCCCCGACGGCGAAGATGTCCGGGTCCGAGGTGCGACCCACGGCATCGGCCGTCACGCCGTTGTCGACCGCGAGACCGGCGGCTTCGGCCAGCGCGACGTTGGGGCTCGCGCCGATCCCCACGACCACTGCGTCCGCGGGCAGCACGCTGCCGTCCGCCAGCCTGACCCCGGACGCCGGGCCGGTGCCCTCGATCGCGTCCACCTTCACCTCGGTGCGGAGGTCGACACCGTGCTCTCGGTGCAGGTCGGCGAAGACCTTGGCGATCTTGGTGCCGAGCACCCGCACCAGTGGCAGCTCCAACGCCTCGAGCACGGCGACGTCGGTGCCGGCCTCCCGCGCCGCGGACGCGACCTCAAGGCCGATCCAGCCGCCGCCGATGAGGACCAGGCGGCGCCCCTCACCGAACGTCGCGCGGATGGCGTCGCTGTCCTCGATGGTGCGCAGCGACAGCACGCCGTCGAGGTCGACGCCGGTCATCGACAGGTGGCGCGGTGAGCTGCCCGTGGCGAGCAGGAGGCGGTCGTAGGAGATGCGTTCGCCGCTCGCGGTGACGACCTCGTGGGCGTCGCGGTCGATCGCCGTCACCTCGGTGCCGGTCCGCAGCTCGACGTCGTGCGCCGCATACCACTGCTGGTCGTGGACGAAGGCGTCCTCGAGCTTCTCGCCGGACTTGAGGTAGTCCTTGGACAGCGGCGGCCGCTCGTAGGGCAGGTGCGTCTCCCGACCGAGCAGCAGGACCCGGCCCTCGAACCCCCGCTCGCGCAGCTCCTCCACCGACTTGGCGCCTGCAAGGCCGCCGCCGACCACGACAAAGGTTCGCTCGTCACTCATGCGTCCATCCTTGGGTCAGTGCGGACACTTGGCAACGCCGGCGCCGGTTCACGAAACGTGCCTGCGTGACTCGGCCAGCCGCCACAGGGCCACTGCGGCCACGAAGAGGCCGAAGTCCCTGAGGGCCACGTCGTAGTAGTCACCGAGGGTGAGCAGGTCGACGATGATGCCGACCAGCCAGAGCGCCACGACGGGTGCGCCGAGTCGTGGGCGCCACGCGACGAGCAGCCCGGCGACGACCTCCACCACGCCGATGAGGTACATCGCCTGTTGCGCTGTGCCCGGAACGATGTCGTTGATCCAGGGGGCAAGGTACTGGGTCCAGTCCGTCATCACGTTGGCGAACTTGTCGAGGCCGAAGAGGATGGGGGCGACGGTGAAGACCGTCCGCAACAGCAGGAAGGCTTCGTAGGATCCCCGGGAGCCGGTCCCGGTCGGTGTGTCAGCGGGTCGCAATGCAGTCATGATGTCCTCCACAGATCTCTAAAAGAGTGATACTTTGACTTTAGTAGTCCGGCAGAGAAACGTCAATGCGTTTGTCCTTTAGAGGTGTGCAATGAACGACGACCTGACCAGCCTGGGCGCCCTCGCCGAGCCTTCCCGTCGCGCCCTCTACGAGGCCGTCGCTGCGGCAGCGGAGCCGTTGAGCCGCGAGCAGGCCGCTGAGGCCGTCGGGTTGCCGCTGCACTCGGCCAAGTTCCACCTCGACCGGCTCGTCGAGGCAGGCCTGCTCGAGGTGGAGTACCGCCGGCTCTCGGGCCGCTCGGGACCGGGCGCAGGACGCCCGTCGAAGCTGTACCGACGCTCGGGGACGGAGGTGGCCGTCTCGCTGCCGGAACGCCGCTACGACCTCGCGGGTGACGTGCTCGCCGAGGCCATCGAGCGCTCCGGGCGTGAGGGCACGTCATTGGCGGACGCCGTGACAGCCGCCGCCGACGCGGCCGGGCGCAGGATGGCGAGCGAGCTCCCGATGCCTCGTGCACGCAGGCCGCTGCACCGGGTGGCAGAGGTCCTGGCACGGCACGGGTACGAGCCGAACGTTGACGGGGCGGACCGCGAGCTGGAGCTCGCCAACTGCCCCTTCGACCGGCTTGCCCGGGAGCACACCGACCTGGTCTGCTCGATGAACCTCGCCCTCGTCGAGGGGGCCATCGACGAGCTCGGCTGCCACGACGTGCAGGCGCGGCTCGACCCCTCACCCGACCACTGCTGCGTGCGCGCCAGCACCCACTGAGCTGGCGCGGCCACGAGGCCGCAGGCGCGCACCCGCTTGGCTGGTGACGGGCAGAGCGTGGCGACGACCGCGCAAAGGCGGCGGGGCGGCCCAACAACAAGGGGGGTTGCCGGCCCCCCCCCCACCGGCCGGGCGCGCCCCCCCACGGGGGGGCCCCCCCGCGCCCCGCCGCCCCCCCCGCCGGGGCCCCCCCCCCCCGGGGCC
>JAICSZ010000345.1 GCA_025936615.1 Pedococcus sp.
CCTTCGCTGCAACGTCGTCGTAGTCGAGCAGGCCGGTCTCGGGATTCGTGCCGTACGAGGACTGGTGGAACATCTTGCCGCTGATGTTCGGCCGGAAACCGTGCGTGAGGTGGCCGCCGGCGTCCAGGGACATCCCGAGCATCCTCTGGCTGCCGAACTCGTGCCGCAGCGACTCCCAGTCCTCCTCGGAGAGCTCGCTGACGTTCTTCGCGGCGTAGCGCTCCAGCGCCGGCGACTCGATCCGGTGCGCCAGGATCGACCAGAACGCGACCAGGTTCGCGTCGATGCCCGAGTGCGGCTGGACGTAGGCGTACGGCGCGCCGAACAGCTCGCGCGCGTGCTCGGCGGCGAGCGCCTCGACGGTGTCGACGTTCTGGCAGCCCGCGTAGAACCGGTGACCGACGGTGCCCTCGGCGTACTTGTCGCTGAGCCAGGTGCCCATCGTGAGCAGCACCGCGGGCGAGGCATAGTTCTCGCTGGCGATGAGCTTCAGCGAGCCGCGCTGGTCGCGGAGCTCGGCTCGGGTGGCCTCCGCGATGCGAGGCTCGACGGACGCGATGACCTCGAGGGCCGCGTCGTAGGCCGCGCTCGTGGTCTTGGCCAGGCTCTCTGTGTCGGACGTGGAGCCGTGGGAGGGGGCGGGCAGGGAATCCGTCATGGCGTCAGCCTAGTGATGGGGTACGACGAGCACGAGCCCCGGTCGCTGTACCATATTGTGGACGCCCGTCTCATCGAGCGAGACGCCGGTTTGTGGGAGTGGTGTCCCACCCGTGACACTTTCCTTCATGATCAGCGCCGCAACGACGATGCACCTCGTGGCCCGCCGCCACGTGGACCTCGGTCGCACGCGCAGCATGATCTGTCTGCCCTGGCCCGCCTGACCGCCCAGCTTCCACGCCGGGCGCGCGGTCGCCGGCCTGCCTCTCGACATCGCCGTCGAGGAGTGCACAGCGCATCGTGCGTCTTCCACCAAGGAGCGCATCACCCGTGACCCCTCCCAGCAGCTCCCCCAGCAAGCCTGCCGGCAAGCCTCCGTTGCGCGGCCCGGGCCGGACCGGTCGACCCCGGCAGACGCGCGGTGAAGGGCAGTGGGCCCTGGGCTACCGCGAGCCGCTGACCCCGAACGAGCAGTCCAAGAAGGACGACAACCCGCTCAACGTCCGGGCCCGGATCGAGAACATCTACTCCCACCGCGGCTTCGACTCCATCGACGGCGGCGACCTGCGCGGCCGGTTCCGCTGGTGGGGCCTGTACACGCAGCGCAGGCCCGGGCTCGACGGCGGCAAGACCGGCGCACTGGATCCGGAGGAGCTCGACGACAGGTACTTCATGCTCCGGGTCCGCTCCGACGGCGCGCTGCTGGGCGCCGAGCAGCTGCAGGTGCTCGGCGGCATCTCCACCGAGTTCGGCCGGGACACCGCCGACGTGACCGACCGGCAGAACATCCAGTACCACTGGATCCGGATCGAGGACGTCCCGACCATCTGGCAGCGGCTCGAGTCGGTCGGCCTGCAGACCCAGGAGGCCTGCGGCGACTCGCCGCGCGGGTTCCTCGGCTCACCGGTCGCCGGGGTCGCGGCCGACGAGATCATCGACGGCAGCTCCGCCCTGGCGGAGATCAAGCGGCGCTACATCGGCGACCCGGAGTACTCCAACCTCCCCCGCAAGTTCAAGACCGCGCTGAGCGGGCACCCCAGCCAGGACGTCGCACCCGAGATCAACGACGTGTCCTTCGTCGGCACCGTGCATCCCGAGCTCGGCCCGGGCTTCGACCTCTGGGTCGGCGGCGGCCTGTCCACCAACCCGATGCTGGCCCAGAAGCTGGGCGTCTGGATCCCGCTCGACGAGGTCCCGGACGCGTGGGAGGCGGTGATCTCGGTCTTCCGCGACTACGGCTACCGGCGGCTGCGCTCCCGCGCCCGGCTGAAGTTCCTGGTCGCGGACTGGGGGGTGGCCAGGTTCCGTGAGGTGCTCGAGTCGAAGTACCTCGGCCGCGCCCTCGTCGACTGCCCCTCCCCGCCGGTCCCCCGGGTCAGCGGCGACCACATCGGCGTGCACGAGCAGAAGGACGGCCGCTACTACATCGGCGTCGCCCCGACGGTGGGCCGGATCTCCGGCAGCGTGCTGACCCGGCTCGGCGAGCTGGTCGAGGCGTACGGCGCCCTGGGCGTGCGGCTCACGGCGTACCAGAAGATGGTGGTCCTCGGCGTCGAGGCGCACCGGGTCCAGGCGCTCGTCGCGGACCTCGAGGGGATCGGGCTGTCCGCGCGTCCGTCGTACTGGCGGCGCAGCACGATGGCCTGCACCGGCATCGAGTTCTGCAAGCTGGCGATCGTCGACACCAAGGACCGGGCCGCCGCGCTGGTCTCCGAGCTCGAGCGGCGGTTCCCCGACCTGGACACCCCGATCTCGGTCAACGTCAACGGCTGCCCGAACGCCTGCGCCCGCACCCAGGTCGCCGACATCGGGCTGAAGGGCCAGCTGGTCCTCGACGCCGACGGCAACCAGGTCGAGGGCTTCCAGGTGCACCTGGGCGGCGCCCTGGGGCTGGACCCGCAGCTCGGCAAGAAGCTGCGCGCCCACAAGGTGACCAGCGCGGGCCTCGACGACTACGTCACCAGCGTGGTGGCCGCGTTCCTCGACCAGCGGCACCTCGGGGAGCGCTTCGCGACCTGGGTGGGCCGGGCCGACGAGGCCGCGCTGCGCGGCGAGGCCGGGCAGGACCAGGCCAGGCAGCTGGAGGTCGTGTCGTGAGCGGCGACCGCGGGATCCCGTTCCACTGCCCCTACTGCGGCGACGAGAACCTCCGGCCCAGCGAGGAGGGCCCGGACGGCGGCAGAGGTGCCTGGGAGTGCCACGCCTGCCTGCGCGCCTTCTCGCTCAGGATGCTGGGCATGATCGACCGCCCGGTCGCCCCGACCGTGACCGAGGTGCCTCGATGACGACCGCCACCACCGAGGCCGCCCGCGCCTTCAAGGGCACCAGCACGGCGGGCCGCAGCGAGGCGGAGCTCAAGCAGCTCGTGCGGCATGCCGGCGCAGAGCTCGAGCTGGCGCCCGCCGAGGTGATCATCGAGTGGGCGGTCGCGACGTTCGGCGACCGGTTCGCGATCACCTCCTCGATGGGTGACGCGGTCCTCGCGCACGTCGCGTCCCGGGTGGCTCCGGGCATCGACGTGGTGTTCCTGGACACCGGCTACCACTTCGTCGAGACCATCGGCACCCGGGACGCCGTCGAGGCCACCCTGCCGGTGAACCTGGTCAACGTCACCGCCAGGCAGACGGTCGCCGAGCAGGACGCGGCGTACGGGAAGGACCTGTTCAGCCGCGACCCGGACCTGTGCTGCTCGCTGCGCAAGGTCAAGCCGCTCGAGGAGGCCCTCACCGGGTACGACGCATGGGCCACCGGCC
>JAICSZ010000460.1 GCA_025936615.1 Pedococcus sp.
GTGCGCTCGTGGTCCTCCGGTGGCGCGGCGATGCCGGTGCCGCTGCTGGAACGCCTTGACCGCAAGGGAGTGCAGGTCCGTCAGGGCATGGGCATGACCGAGACCGGGCCGACGGCGTTCCTCCTCGACGAGGCGCACGCCGTCACCAAGGCGGGGTCGGTCGGCAAGCCGCAGCCGTTCGTCGACGTGCGGATCGTCGACCCCGACGGCCGCGACGTCGCGCCCGGCGAACGGGGCGAGCTGCTGTTCCGCGGACCGGGCGTCACCCCCGGATACTGGCGGATGCCCGAGGCGACCGAGGCCGCCTTCGAGGACGGCGGCTGGCTGCGCAGCGGCGACATCGCCCGCCAGGACGACGACGGCTTCTACTACATCGTCGACCGCGCCAAGGACATGTACATCTCCGGCGGCGAGAACGTCTACCCGGCCGAGGTGGAGGCCGTCATCGTGCGACTGCCCGGCGTGCGCGGCGTCGCCGTGGTGGGCGTGCCCGACGAGCGGTGGGGCGAGGTCGGCCGGGCCGTCATCGAGCTCGAGGACGGCGCCGAGCTCGATCCCGGGCAGGTCCGCGACCACTGTCGGGCTCACCTTGCGAAGTTCAAGGTGCCCGTCCACGTCCACGTCGTGGAGGCGTTGCCCCGCAACGCAACCGGCAAGATCCTCAAGCACGTGCTGCGCGCCGGGGCGGGTGCGTGACCGGCTGGCGTGAGGTCACCCAGGCGGACCTCGACGGGTTCGCATCCGTGTCCGGCGACGACAACCCCATCCACACCGACGCCGGGTATGCCGCGTCGACGCCTTTCGAGGTGCCGGTCGCCCACGGCATGTTCCTGTTCTCGTTGGTGCGGGCCGAGCTGCGGCGCCGGTGGCCGGCCGGGCGGATGGCGGAGCAGCGGCTGGTGTTCCCCTCGCCCACCCCCGTGGGTGCCAGGGTCCGGGTGCTGCTCGAGGAGGGCGGTGACGAGGGTGGGCTGCTCGCAGTGACCACGCGGGTGGAGTCCGAGTGGGGCACTGCGGGCCTGACCGGTCGGTGCCTGCTGGACCTCTCCGGCGGCGACCTGCTTGCGTCTGCGGAGTTGCCCACCAGCGGGGCAAAGTCGCAGACGCAAGCAGACGCAGGGGGCGGCGCGGGCTGGTGGGACGGGGCCGTGGGGCGCACCCACATCCAGAGCCGCGTGTTCAGCGACGGTGACCTCGCGGCATACGAGGAGCTGGTCGACGACCACGTGCCTGAGGGGACGGTGCCCGAGCCACTGGTCGCCGGCCTGTTCTCCACGGTCCTGGGCGTGCACCTGCCCGGCCCCGGCACGAACTACCTGAAGCAGGAGCTGCAGTTCGGATCCACGCCGCGCCCGGACGAGGTGCTGACGGCCACCGTCGAGGTGGTGCGGGTCGTGCCGCACAAGCGGCTCGTCTACCTGGCCACGACCTGCAGCGGTGGGTCGGGACGCCTTGTGGCGCAAGGTCAGGCGCTCGTGCTCGCTGCAGGGGTCCCTACGGGGTAACCAGTTGGTCTCGGAGCCGTCCGGTCCTTGACACCTGCACGTCACGGGCCCGATAGTGACAACTGAACCACCTGTCATGTTCAGGTGACCGCGGTCCCGAGGAGGACACCAACGATGGCGAACAGCAACATCACACGGCGCGCCGGCCTGGCTGCGCTGGTCGGGGCTGCGGTCTTCGCAGCCAGCGCCTGCGCGGCCGACACCGAAGGCGGGACGAGCAGCGACACGGCATCCGGTGGCTCCGCTGCTGCCGCACCGGTCAAGGTCGGCGTCGTCACGTCGACCAGCGGCCTGCTCGCGAGCTACGGCAAGATGTTCACCGAGGGCTTCAAGGCGGGCATCGACTACGCCACCAAGGGCACCGGTGCCGCCGGCGGCCACAAGCTGGAGATCAGCTACAACGACGACGCGACCGACCCGGCGAAGGCGACTGCGGCGGTGACCTCACTCCTCGGCAGCGGCACCAAGATCATCACCGGCTCGGTGTCCTCGGGCGTGTCGGCGCAGGTGGCACCGCTCGCCGCGCAGAACAAGGTCCTCTACATCTCCGGTGCGTCTGCGGCGGACGCCATCACCGGCATCAACAAGTACACCTTCCGCAGCGGCCGGCAGACCTACCAGGACGTGGTCACCTCGGCGAGCCTGGTCGGCGACGTCAAGGGCAAGAAGGTCGTCGTCTACGCCCAGGACTACGA
>JAICSZ010000189.1 GCA_025936615.1 Pedococcus sp.
GGGTCCCACGCTGCGCGTGGGCGACGCCGCGCGACTGAGGGCGCTGACGTGCCGAGCGCGGGTATGCCGCGTGGCTGGGTCGGGCCCGCCCCGGAACCTTCCGGTGCGGGCCCGTCCGCCTTCTCATCCATAAGCGCGGTGCCGGACCCTCCCAGCGATGCTTCACTCGTGACGTGGAGTCGGCGCCCCCGTTGATCGCGCGGCAGCGAGAGCTGCAGCGGCTGGACTCCTGCCTCGCCTCGGCCCGGTCGGGTCACGCGGCCATCGCCCTCCTGCGTGGTGAGGCCGGCATGGGCAAGAGCCGGCTCGCAGAGTCCCTGGCCGAGCAGGCCCGCGGGGCCGGCATGTTCGTCGCGACGGGGCACTGCACGCCGGTCAGTGGCGGTGAGCTGCCGTTCGGTCCGTTCGTCGAGATCCTCAGCCAGATCGACACTGCCCCCGGGGGTTCGGAACGGGTCGCCGGCACGACCTGGGACCTGTTGCGCACGGCACTGACGGTGTCGGGATCGTCGCCGGGCGTCGCCCCACCGGACGTGGGGCTGGCCCGGTCACGGCTGTTCACGAGCGTGCTCTGGCTCCTGCACCAGCTGGGTCAGCAACAGCCGGTGGTGCTGGTGCTGGAGGACGTCCACTGGGCCGACGCGTCGAGCCTGGACCTGCTCAACTACCTCGCCCGCACCGCCGCGCGGGAGCGGCTGATGCTCCTGCTCACCTGTCGGGACGACGGTCTCGCGCGGGACCGGGGCACCCGCAAGGCGATCCGGGACCTGGGCCGCGCCGACCTGACCCGCGACATCCACCTCAAGCCGCTCACTGGGGAGCAGATCGGTGAGCTGCTTGCCACGGCGGGCTGCGAGCTTGCCGAGGAGCGACACGACAGGGTGGTCCAGCTGGCCGACGGCAACCCCTTCATGGCGCTCGAGCTCGCAGCCCACGACGGTGCAGAGGGAACGCACACCGAGGCGCTTCGCCACGCCCTGCTGGGCCCGGTCGACGAGCTCCCGGACGGCGCCCGGTCAACCCTGCACGTGGCTGCTGTGCTGGGCGAGTCCGTCTCGCAGGAGGTGCTCGAGAAGGCGGTCCAGAGCACCGGAGGCGACGTCGGCGCGGACCTGCGGGTGCTCACCGAGAACGGGCTGCTGGTGGCGTCCGAGGAGCACTACGACTTCCGGCACGCAATCGTGCGCGAGAGCGTGGTCCGGGAGATGCTGCACGGCGAACGCACGGCCGCCCACCGGGCCGCCGCCGAGGGTGTTCGGCTCTCGCAGCTGGGCGGTACGCCAGCGGGTCTGGCGCAGCTGGCCCACCACCTGGTCGCGGCGGAGGAGTACCCGGCCGCACTCCCGGTGGTGATGTCGGCGGCCGAGTCGGCCCGGCGCGTCTACGCGTTCGCCGAGGCGCGTCGCCAGCTGTCGGTGGCCCGGAGCGTGCTCTGGAGCCGGGTCGAGGACCCAGTGGGCCTCAGCGGGGTGTCGTCCGACGAGCTGGTGCGTCGGGAGGCCGAGATGGCGCGTTGGGCAGGGGAGCCCTCGGCGGCTGCGGACCTGCTCCGCTCGGGGCTCTCCTCGACGCCACGCGCCGAGCTCGCGCAGTCTCGCCTCGAGCTCGAGCTGGGCGAGGCGCTGTGGGCGGCCGGCGACCCCGCCGGCGCCCTGGCGGCGTGCGAGCGCGCCGAGACCGCACTGGGGCAGCGTCCGGGCGCCGCCGCCCCGGGGGCGGGACCGAGCGTCCAGGTGCTTCGCGTGCGGGTGCTGGCGGCCCTCGCCCAGGCGCTCAACGTGACCGGGAACTACGAACGCGGGCAGCAGACCGCCGAGCACGCCATCGCGCTGGCGCGAGTGCGGAGCCACCCGGACCGCCTTGCAGGCGCGCATCACCCTTGCCACGGCGACTGCCCGTCAGGGCGATCTCGACACCGGGGTCGCCGAGCTGCACCGGTGCCTCGGGGAGGCGTTGTCCGCCGATGCGTTCAAGGCCGTGGTCCGCTGCTACGGGAACCTCGCCTTCCTCCACTCCGCGGCGGGCCAGCTGCGCCAGGTGCTCCAGGTGGCCGAGGAGGGCGAGCACACCTGCCGTCGTTTCGGGCCGCTGCTGCTCGTGGCACCCACGTTCGCGGAGAACTGGGTCTACGCCCTGGTCGCGACCGGGCGCTGGGACGAGGCCGTCGCGAAGGCTCAGGAGCTGGAGCAACAGTGGGTTGCCGAGGGCATGGCGCTGACCCTGCACCTCCAGCTCGCCCTCGTCGCTGCGGCTCGTGGTGACGAGGAAGGCATGGCGGTGCAGCTGGCCGTCATCGACCGCTTCGCCCGCACGGACGACCCGTACACCCTGCACGACGGCACCGTCGCGCGCGCGGAGCACCTGCTGTGGCAGGGCGATGCGAAGGGGGCGCACCGCATCGCGCGGGAGGCGCTCGACCAGCTCGTGGACCAGCAGGACGCGGGCCTGGTCATCGGCCTGTGCGGCGTCGCCCTGCGGGCGCACGCGGACCTCGTGACCTCCAGGGCGGACCGGCTCATCCGCGAGGCTGCCCGACAGGAGACTGCGGACCTGCTCGACGTCGCGCAGCGCGCCGCGGAGAAGGACCCCGGAGCCCTGGGCCACGCCCACCTGTTGCTGTGCCGGGCCGAGGCCGCACGGGCGTCGATGACGTCCTCGGTCGACGCGTGGGGTGCGGTGGTCGCCGAGTGGCAGCGGCTCGAGTGCCCCTACCCCGCGGCCTACGCGCAGTGGCGCCAGGCGACGGAGCTGTTCGGCGCGCGGGCGCGGGCGCAGGGCACCCGCACGCTCACGGCCGCGCTGGAGACGGCGACGAGGCTGCGGTGTGCACCGCTCGAGCTGTCGCTGCGCACGTTGGCCCGGCTCGCGGGCGTGCCACCGGACACGTTGGACGCAGCTCCAGCCGAAGCGGCTCCCCAGTCGACCGACGCCCCCGGGCCGTCGCCACTCGTCGCCCCGTTGACGCCGCGCGAGAACGACGTCCTGCGCATGCTGACCCAGGGCTTCACGAACCAGCAGATCGCGCGGCGGCTCTTCATCACCGAGAGCACGGTGAGCGTCCACGTCTCCCACATCATCGCAAAGCTGGGCGTTTCCAACCGGCTCCAGGCCGCCGCTGCCGCCCAGCGCCTGAATCTTCTTCCGCCAGAGCGGGAACAGGTGTAGAACTCGAGAACAACGAGCGGGGGGAGACCTGTCATGCCGCACCCATGCAGGACCGGAAATCCGGGAACCACGATGCACGCGTGCATCAGCATGTACTCCACCAGGACCCTCTGCGGCCTCCCAGTGGATGCGACCTCGATCGAGGTACTCGCCGGGTACGAGGCACTGTGCCTCTTGTGCTTCCCACCCGCAGTCGGCAACACCTTGGCGATCCTCAAGCTGGACCGGGCGAATCCCACGACACAAGACGTTCCGGACCACTGACCGCGGCGGCGGAGGTCCTGTGGACGTCCGTCATGCTTGGCGTCATGGACGACGGCGAAGACGGTGGACCATTCCTGCGGCCCCTCCAGTTCGGCGACATCCCGGCACTGGCCCGGCTGGTCCGTGCCAACCGGGCCTTCCTTGCCCGGTCGGGTCCGCTGCGCAGGGAGGAGTACTTCACCGACGAGGGACAGCAGCGCGCCGTGCGCGCGAGCCTCGAGGCTGCCGAGAAGGGCACGGCGTTCCCGATGCTGATCGTGGACGGGAACGACACTCTCGTCGGGACACTCAACCTCAACAGCATCATCCGGGGTGCCTTCCAGTCCGCCAGCATCGGCTACTGGGTGTCGCAGGAGCGCAACGGTCAGGGCATTGCCTCTGCGGCGGTGGCCGCCGCCAAGGGGCTCGCTTTCGACGAGCTCGGACTGCACCGGATCCAGGCCGAGACGCTCGTCGACAACGAGGCATCACAGCGGGTCCTGCTCAAGAACGGCTTCGTCAAGTACGGCGTTGCGCCCGACTACCTCAAGATCGCTGTTCGCTGGCAGGAGCATGCGCTCTTCCAGGTCATCGCCCCGGACTCCCGGTAAGGGTGGCGCCGGCCGAGGCTGAGGGTATACGGGGCGACGCGGGACTCGGGGCGCCGGAACCTGTGGGGCATGACCGCCTACCCCACGAAGACCAGCCATTCCGAGCCCGTCGGTCGCGACCGCCGCAGTGTCAGCGTTCTCCTGGCCCTGACCGTGGTCGTCGTCCTCGCGGGTCCCCACCTGGCAGTCGCCACTCGTGCGGTCGTCAACCTGCCGGTGAGCGCCATGGCCGTCGTGTGGGCCCGGGCGCACGGTGGCAGCTGTGAGGTCCACCCCGACCTGCTCGTGACCTGCGGGTCGATGCGCGGGGGCTACTCCATCGCAGGCACGACGGTGGGCAACGTCTGGCTGTACGGGGACCGCTACGGCGTCGACCGGCAACGTCACGAGGGGCGGCACTCCGACCAGTGGGCCGTCTTCGGACCTGCCTTCCCCGCCCTGTACGGCGCTGACTGGGCACATGCGGGTGGCGACCCACGGCACAGTGTCTTCGAGCAGTGGGCCGGCCTGCACGACGGTCACTACCGGCGCTGACCGACACCTGGGCGGGGGCGGGGTCCGCGAGTGCGGACCCCGCCCCGGTCCATGTCCGGGCTAAGGGACCGCAGGGCCCGACCTGAGGTTTCGCCGGATGGCTGGACCGGCGCGGCGGCGGACAGTCGGGGCATGACCACGAAGACGACCCTCGAGCCTCGCACCACAGCTCCGGCGTTCGCGCCCGCCGCGCGCCGTGACCCGAGGCCGGTCCACACCCACCAGGTGGCAGCCATCCTGTGCACGCTGTTCTGCTTCGCGCCCCTCGGTGTCGCTGCAGTCGTGCACGCGGGACACGTCCGCACCCGGCTGGCCATCGGCGACCTCGACGGCGCCCGTCGGTCCTCCCGGACGACTGCCCGGCTGTGCTGGGGGAGCGTGCTCGTGACGGTCGGCTGCGTGCTGGTGCTCGTCATCTGTGCCGGCCCGTACTCCGAGACCCACTGACGGCGCGGGGCCGGCGCGCCCCGCCCCCCCCCCCACAAACCGCAACAACGGGGGGGGGGGCCCCACACCGCCAGGGAACAC
>JAICSZ010000091.1 GCA_025936615.1 Pedococcus sp.
ACCACGACCCCGGGTGAGCGGGTCGAGATCGGGACCACCCGTGACGCCGCCTGGGCCGAGCTCCTGCGGCGGGTCCGGACCGGTATGGCCGTTGCCGTGGACTACGGCCACACCGGCGGCGACCGGCCCGCGCAGGGCACGCTCGCGGCATACCAGGAAGGGGTGGTGGTCGCACCAGTGCCGGACGGCACGCGCGACCTCACCGCGCACGTCGCGATGGACTCCCTCGACCACGACGACCTGCTGGACCAGCGCACCCTGCTGCGCGGACTGGGTGTGGACGGGCGGCTCCCACCCCAAGAGCTGGCGCAGCGGGACCCACGGGGCTACCTGCGGGCGCTGGAGACGGCCTCGGCGGCATCCGCCCTGACCGACCCGGGCGGGTTCGGCGGGTTCCTGTGGGCGGTCAAGGAGCTGGGCTGACCTCGAGCCGCTCGAACCCCCGCAGCACGAATGTTGGCCTGCGCACCGTGTCCACCACCTCGAGGTGCGGGAAGCGCCCGAGCAGGGTCCGCACCGAGATCGCGAGCTCGAGCCGGGCCAGTGGTGCCCCGATGCAGAAGTGGATGCCCGCCCCGAAGGCCAGGTGGGGGTTGGGGGCGCGGGTCGGGTCGAAGCGGTCCGGGTCGGCGAAGACCGCCGGGTCCCGGTTGGCGGCACCCAGCAGCGAGGCCACCTTGTCGCCGGGCTCGAGGTGGATGCCCGCCACGTCGGCAGGCTCCTTGGCGGTCCGCTCGAACAGGTGCAGCGGCGAGTCGTGGCGCAGGAGCTCCTCGACCAGCCGGTCCATGGCCGCGTCCTCGCCGATGTCGACGACCGGCCGGTCGGGCGCGGTGAGCCAGGAGTGCAGGCCGTTGCCGAACCCGTTGACGCTCGCCTCGTGCCCGGCGTTGAGCAGCAGCACCGCGGTCGCCACGAGCTCGTGCGCCGACAGCTTGTCGCTGCCGTCCCGCGCCTGGACCAGGTCGGTGAGCAGGTCGTCGCCAGGCGCCTTCGCGCGCTCGGCCGCAAGCTCTTCGACGTATGCCGCGAACTCACCTGCCGCCGCCTGCGCGGCCTGCTCCTGGGGACCGGTCCGGTCGACCTCGTACATCTTCACGATGGCCTGCGACCACGGGCGCAGCAGGTGCCGGTCCGCCTCGGGGAAGCCCAGCAGCTCGGCGATGACGAGGACGGGCAGCGGCTCGGCGTAGGCCTCGATGACGTCGAAGGGGCCGTCGGGCAGCTCCCGGGCGAGGCCGGCCGCCAGCTCCTCGATGCGCGGCGCGAGCCGCTGCACGTGGCCGCGGCCGAACGCCCCGGCCACCAGCCGGCGCAGCCTGGTGTGCTTGGGCGGCTCGCTGTCGAGGATGGAGTCCGCGTGCAGCCAGTTGAAGACGCCCCAGTCGACATCGGGAGCGCGCGGGGCGAAGATCCGCCCGAGCCGGCGGTCGCGCAGCACGGCACCGGCCTCCGCGTGGCCGCTGGCCAGCCACACGCCCATCCGGCTGTGCCACGCGAGGGGGGCGCGGGCCCTCAGGGCAGCCAGGGCGGGGTACGGGTCTGCCACCACGGCGGGGTCGGCCAGGTCGAGGAAGTCGGCGGCGTCGGGCGCGGTCGCAAGGGGCACTGCAGCAGCCTGCCTCAGCGGCACGAGTTTTGTCAGTCGCTCGGGGACGGGCAGACTGGACCGCTGCTGTACATCGAAAGGACATCCGTCCCCATGAACCACCAGCGCCCCGCCCTCCTTGCAGCCACCCTGGCTGTGGCCGGGCTCGTCCTCGCTGGCTGCGGCAACGCCGGCTCGCCCTCCGGCGCGGACGTGACGGTGACGGTCACGCCGACCGTCACTGCGAAGCCCACGCCCGCTTCCTCGAAGCCTGCTGCGCCCCAGCCTCCCAAGAGCGACGACGTCGGACGGACCTACGACTTCGGCACGGTCGTCAAGGCCAGCACGGTCGGCTCGATCGCGGTGCTGGAGCTCGACCGCTGGACGTGGAAGGGCCTGGACGACGAGAAGCTGGCGAAGCAGGGCATCGCGGTGAAGCCGTGGAAGGGCAAGGCGCCCTACGAGAACCAGAACGACAAGCTGACCTACACCCTGCCCGTGTCCCCGGACGCACAGATCCTCTACCACCACTGCATCGCAGCCGACCAGCCTCTTCAGACCAAGTCCGTCGCACCGGCCGAGCTGGCCGAGCTCGCGAACGGCGAGGACACCGTCCTGGTCAAGCTCGACGACAGCGGTGTCGTGGTGGCCGCCGACAACCTCCCCGGCTGCCCGCGATAACACCGACAGAAGAGTGGCGGCAGGCAACGACACCCGCCACGCGGCATACGGCAGACTGGCGAGGTGACCACCACCGACGGCGAGCGGGAGCTCACCGTCGGCATGGGGGCGGGCGGACTGGCCACCGCCGACATGGTGCTCAACATCGGCCCGCAGCACCCGGCCACCCACGGCGTGCTGCGGCTGCGGATCACCGTCGACGGCGAGCGGATCGTGCAGGCCGAGCCCATCGTGGGCTACATGCACCGTGGCGCGGAGAAGCTGTTCGAGGTCCGCGACTACCGGCAGATCATCGTGCTCGCGAACCGGCACGACTGGCTCTCGGCCTTCTCCAACGAGCTGGGCGTGGTCCTCGGCGTGGAGCAGATGCTGGGCATGGAGGTGCCCGAGCGCGCGGTCTGGGCACGGACCCTGCTCGCCGAGCTCAACCGGGTGCTCAACCACCTGATGTTCCTCGGCTCCTACCCCCTCGAGCTGGGGGCCATCACGCCGATCTTCTACGCCTTCCGGGAGCGCGAGGAGCTCCAGGCAGTGATGGAGGAGGCGTCCGGGGGCCGCATGCACTACATGTTCAACCGGGTCGGCGGGCTCAAGGAGGACCTCCCCGCGGGCTGGCTCGACCGCGTTGCCCGCGCCATCCTGGCCGTCCGCGGCCGGATGCCCGACCTCGAGGCGATGCTCGTGGGCAACGAGATCCTCGAGGCGCGCACGCGAGGAGTCGGCGTCATCACCCCGGAGCTCGTTGCGGCACACGGGGTCTCGGGGCCGATCGCGCGCGCGTCCGGCGTCGACCTGGACCTGCGGCGCGACGAGCCCTACCTCGCCTACGGCGAGCTGTTCGCCGACGGTGGCCCCGGGCGGGTCGTGACGCGGACGGACGGCGACTGCCTGTCCCGCCTCGAGGTCCTGCTCGAGCAGGTCCTGGTGAGCCTCGACCTCGCCGACGCCTGCCTCGACCGGCTGCGCTCGCTGCCCAGCGGGCCGGTCAACGTGCGGCTCCCCAAGGTGCTCAAGGTCCCGGAGGGCGACCTCTACACCGCGACCGAGAACCCGCTGGGGCTCAACGGCTACTACCTCGTCTCGCGCGGTGAGAAGACCCCGTGGCGGCTCAAGCTGCGCTCGGCGTCGTTCAACAACATCTCGGTGCTCGGCGAGGTGCTGCCCGGCAACCTCATCGCCGACATGGTGGCCATCCTGGGGTCGATGTTCTTCGTGGTCGGAGACATCGACAAGTAGCCCAGCGTTGCCCGGGACGACAGGAGCGTCAGTCGTCGCGGTCGTCGTCCCGTGGCGGCGGGTCGACGCGACACATCCGCTGGGTCGCCATGCCCGCCGCCGTGAGCAGCACCGCGGCGGCGCACGCAGCCAGCAGCTGCCAGAGCAGGATGCGGTAGTCGGGCAGCGACAGGTCCTGCAGGGCGTGCAGCGCCTGGGCGGCGTACCACCCCACCAGTGCCGAGCCGGTGAGCGCGGCCGCCTGGGCCAGGACCAGGGTGCGGGCGGCGCGGATCGGGCTCAGCGGCTTGCGCGCCTCCCCACGCAGGAACCGGCTCACCGGCAACCCGGCACTGAGCACCAGCACCCCCATCGCAACCAGCAGCACAGAGGACACCCATGACGAGGGCCCGAGCAGGTGGCCGGCGTTGAGGTAGAGGCGCCAGCCCAGCCAGGACAGCAGGCCGACGCCCAGCGCGATGGCGGCGACCTGCGACCAGCGCAGCCCACTCCCCTGGTTCACCACGGCCCCTCCAACAGGTCGACGTCCGGCCCCGCTCGCACGCCCGAGGTGTCCAGGCCGGCGACCAGGTCGGCCACCCGGCGCACCTTTCCGTCGACCCGCAGCGCAGCCTCCGGCTCCGCCTGCAGCCACGGCACCAGGACGAACGCGCGCTCATGGGCCCGCGGGTGCGGCAGGGTCAGGGTCGGGCCCTCGAGGCGCACGTCGGTGTCGAACACCGGGTCGCCGTACTGGATCAGGTCGAGGTCCAGGGTGCGCGGCCCCCAGCGCACCTCCCGGGTGCGCCCGTGCGCCGCCTCGATGTCGTGCAGCCCGGCGAGGAGGTTCACCGGTGCCAGGTGGGTGGTGCCCGTCACCACCGCGTTGAGGTATGCCGGCTGGTCCGGTCCGCCGACCGGGTCCGTCTCCACGAGTGGAGACACCTCGTCGAGGTCGATCAGGCCGTAGAGCGCGACTGCGGCATCGTGCAGGGTCTCGACCGAGTCCCCGATGTTGGACCCCATGGCGATGACCACCGGGGTCTGGCGTTCGCGGAACACCCGGACCTGGACGTCGGTGAACGGGTGGCCCACGGGCGCCTCGGGCTTGTGCACGACGACCTCGACGGCCTCGACCAGCGGCCGGGCGAGCACCCGGTCCGCGATGCGCGAGGCGAGGGCCTCGATGAGGTCCAGCGGCTCGCCCTCGATGAGGGCCACGACGTCGCCGGCGACCTCGGCGTAGTTCACCGTGTCGGCGAGGTCGTCACTGGCGCCCGCTGCCGACAGGTCCGCCGCCATGGTCACGTCGACCACGAAGATCTGGCCGTCGCGCTTCTCGAAGTCGAGGACTCCGTGGTAGCCCTTCGCGGAGATGCCCTGAAGGATGATCTGGTCGCTCACTGTGCCTCCTCTATGGCCAGGGCCACCCGCATGGCGTCGACCGTCGACGGCACCTCGTGGACGCGGACGCCCCACACCCCGGCGGTCGCGGCATACATCGACGTGGCTGCCGTGGCCACGTCGCGGTCCAGCGGCGGCCGGGACTGCGCGTCGGGGTCCACCCCGAGGCGGCCCAGGAACGCCTTGCGCGAGGTTCCCACCAGGACGGGGTGCCCCAGGTCGAGCACACGGTCGAGGTGGCGCAGCAGGGACCAGTTGTGGTCGGCGAGCTTGGCGAACCCGAAGCCCGGGTCGAGGACCAGCCGATCGGCAGAGATTCCCTGCGCGACAAGCGACCTCGCGCGCTCCGACAGCGCCGCGCAGACCTCGGCCACCACGTCGCCGTAGGCCGCCCGCAGCTGCATGTCGGCGCTGTGGCCGCGCCAGTGCATCGTCACGAACGGCACGCCCGCCTCGGCGACCACCCCCGCCATCGCCTCGTCGGCCAGGCCGCCGCTGACGTCGTTGACCATGGCCGCGCCCGCCTGCAGGGCGGCCCGCGCGACGGACGCTCGCATGGTGTCGGCCGAGACCACCGCGCCCTCCGCGGCGAGCGCCTCGATCACCGGCAGCACCCGGCGCAGCTCCTCCTCGACCGGCGGCCGCTCGGCACCGGGACGGGTCGACTCACCACCCACGTCGAGGATGTCGGCGCCCTGCGCCCGCAGCACGCGACCGTGTTCGATCGCGGCCGCGGGCTCGAACCACTGCCCCCCGTCGCTGAAGGAGTCGGGGGTGACGTTGACGACGCCCATCACCACCGGGAGCCCGTCCGGGCGCCGCACGGGCCAGGTCACGTTGGTCACGACGCCGCTCCGAGGAGGCGCAGGCTCGGCCACGTGAGGAAGGCCTCGGCCTCGAGCGCGGCCAGGCCGACCCGCGGCAGGTGCGACCCCGAGGGATAGACGAGGAACCGCGGCTGCCACGCCGGCTGGAACTTGGTGTTGAACCGGTAGAGGCTCTCGATCTGCAGCCAGCGCGAGGCGAACAGCAGGAGGCGGCGCCACAGCCGCAGCACCGGGCCAGCACCCAGCCGCTCCCCACGTTCGAGGGCCGAGCGGAACGCCGCGAAGTTGAGCGACACCCGCCGCACGCCGAGCGCGGGTGCCACGCTGAGCGCCTCGGCGATCATCAGCTCGTTGACCCCGCCGTCCGCCGATGAGTCGCGACGCATGACGTCCAGGGACATGCCGTCGCTGCCCCACGGGACGAACTGCAGGAAGGCGCGCACGACCCCATCCTGCCTTGCCGCGACGAACACGCACTCGGGGTCGGACTCGTCGAGCAGCCGGCCCAGCGCCATCGAGAACCCGCGCTCGGTGTCGGTGGACCGCCATGCGGCAGCGTCTGCCATCGCCTGTGCTCGAACCTCGGGGGCGACGTCACGCACGCGACCCACGTCGACGGCATACCCGGCCCTGGCGACCCGGCCCACCATCTGGCGCACGTTGCGCATGGCTCGCCCCTGGAGCGTGAAGGCGGTGGCGTCGACGACGGCCTCGTCACCGAGCTCCAGGGCGGAGAACCCGGTCTCGCGCACCCACACGTTGCCGGCGAGCTCGGAGCAGCCGAGCACGGCTGGGGTCCACGCGTGCGCGTCGGCCTCCTCGAGGAAGGCGCGGATCGCACCCGGCCAGGCCTCGGCATCGCCGACCGGGTCGCCGCTGGCCAGCATGACCCCGGAGACGACACGGTAGGCGACGGCCGCCTTGCGCGACGCGGACCACACGACGCTCTTGTCGCGCCGGGTGTTGAAGTAGCCGAGCGAGTCGTCGTGGCGGGCCAGCAGCTGGCGCAGCTGCGCCTCGTCGGCGTCGGTGAGCTCAGGACGCGGCTCGGGTGGGCGCAGCGCGAGGTAGACGGGGGTCAGCAGGGTCATCAGGCCGAGCCCGAGCAGGGCCGAACCGAGGATGTCGCCCACCCGGTCCTGGGTGTACTGAAGCGGCCCGTTGGCCCCGACAGCGCCGTAGACCAGCTGGGTGACCAGCGCCCCGAGCGAAGGGAACCCGCCGACTATGTCGTCGCGGTTGAGCCAGATCACGAGCGCCCCCGTGGCCGCTGACACCACCAGGAGCACCACGAACGCCCGCACCGCGCGCCAGCGCGTCGTGGGGTCGCCGAGCGCGCGGAACTCGCGCCGGTGGTGGACGACCAGGACCAGGCCCACCAGCGACAGCACTGCCGGCCCCGGCTCGATCTTGATCGCGTGCAGCACCACCGAAAGGGACAGCAGGGCGACGGTCGCACGCCACGCGCGGCGCTTGCGCCGCTTGAGCGAGTGGGCCAGCACCAGGAGGAAGACACCGGACACGATGGTCGCCGCCGCTGCGGCGTCGGAGAGCGCGCCGGGAAGCACCTCGGTGATCACGTGCAGCCGGACCCGCATGCCGTGCAGCAGGCCGGTGAGCAGGTCGATGACGCCGACGAGGTAGGTGAGGTTGCCGACCAGCCGGGGTGCCCGGGAGGCGGTGAGTATGCCGGGCAGCTTGGTGACGTGGGTACGGGCGCTTTCGCGTCCGCTCACCGCTTGCCCCCGATCAGCAGCGACATCGCCTCCGCACGGGTGGCCGGGTCGCGCAGCTGCCCGCGCACCGCGGAGGTGATGGTGCGCGAGCCGGGCTTGCGGATGCCTCGCATCGACATGCACAGGTGCTCGCACTCGACGATGACGATGACGCCCTGGACGCCGAGGTGGTCCACCAGCGCG
>JAICSZ010000376.1 GCA_025936615.1 Pedococcus sp.
CGCACCTGGCCTACGGCGACCGCGGCGCCGGCGGCGTGATCAAGCCGGGCGAGACGCTGATCTTCGTCGTCGACCTCGTCGACGCCCGCTGAGCGAGCCCCTTGTGCGCCACGACGAGCCGACGAGGCGGTGAGTACGACGCGACAGGTGCCGATCCGCGACGAGACGATCCGGCTCGGCCAGTTCCTCAAGCTGGCCGACCTGGTCGACAGCGGCAGCGACGCCAAGCTGGTGCTCGCCGACGGGCTCGTGCGGGTCAACGACGAGGTCGAGACGCGGCGCGGGCGCACGCTCGTCAAGGGCGACGTGGTGAGGTTCGGGGCCACCGGCGTGCGGGTCGGCTGACCGGGACACCGCTCAGAGCACCAGGCTCACCGCGTGGATCACGACGCCGACGAGGCCGCCGACGATCGTGCCGTTGATCCGGATGAACTGCAGGTCGCGGCCCACGTGCAGCTCGATGCGCTCGGCCGCCTCCCGGCCGTCCCAGCGGTCCACGGTGGTCGTGATGACGGCGGTCAGCTCGTCGCCGTAGCGGTCCACCGCGAAGACCACCAGGTCCGCGACGTACCCGTCGACCCGCTCGCGCAGCGCGGCGTCCCGCTGCAGCCGGGCCCCGAACGCCAGCAGCTCCTCGACCGCGCGGCGCCGCAGCGGGCCCTCCGGGTCCTCCAGGGACGCCACGAGTGCACGGCGGAAGGCCTGCCACAGCGAGGTCGCGGTGACCATCAGCTGCGGGTGCGAGAGCACCCGCTCCTTGAGCCGCTCCATCCGCTCCTGGGTCGCCTGGTCGTGGAGCAGGTCCTCGGCCAGCTGCGCGAGGGCGTCGTCGAGGGCCATCCGCGCGTGGTGACGGGGGTCGCCGCGGATCTCCTCCACCCACGCCACGGCCTCCAGGTGCAGCCGGTGCGTCACCCGGTCGTTGAGGGCGGGCGGGGACCACCACGGGGCCCGCTCCCCCACGATGTCGACGAAGGTCTGCTCGTTGAGGACGAGCCAGCGGTACGCCTCGTCCAGGGCCAGGTCGACCAGGCCGTGGTGGGCGCCGTCACGGAGCACCTCCTGAAGGAGGCTGCCTGCGACGGGGCTGACCGGCTCCTCGAGGAACCGCGGCAGCACGGCCGCCTGCAGCAGCGCCACGACGTCGTCGTCGCCGACCCGCTCCAGCCCCACGCGCACGACGCTCGCGACCTCGTCGGCGACCCGGCGGGCGTGCTGCTCCTCGACCAGCCAGGCACCGACCCGGCGGCTGAGCTGGGCGGCGTCGAGGCGCTCGCGGATGATCGTCTCCTGCAGGAAGTTCTCGCCGACGAACTCCTGCAGGCTGCGGCCCAGCTCGTCCTTGCGGCGCGGGATCAGCGCCGTGTGCGGGACCGGCAGCCCGAGCGGGCGCCGGAACAGCGCCGTGACCGCGAACCAGTCGGCGATCGCGCCGACCATGGACGCCTCGGCCCCGGCGTTGACGAAGCCCAGGAGGCCGTGGTCGCCGCGGGTGAGCAGGTAGACGACGGCAGCGAGGAGCAGCAGCGCCACCGCCAGCGTCCTCATCCGGCGCAGCCCGCGCCGCCGCTCCGCGTCCAGGCGCGGGTCGGCGGCCAGGATCGGGGACCGGGTCTCGCTCACCGGGCGAACCTACACACGGCGCTCCAGCCCTGCGCCGACCACGCTGGACCCGCGGTCAGGCGATCGGCTCGCGCGCGGTCGGCTTCCGGGCGGCCGGCACCGCGAGCGCGGAGGGCACGAGCACGACCGAGACCACCAGCAGGGCGTGCAGCACGCCGAGGTGGCTGCCGAGGAAGCCCAGCAGCGGCGGGCCGCCGAGGAACGCGGTGTAGCCGATCGTCGACACCACGCTCACCCGGGCCGCGGCGCGGGCGGGGTCGTCCGCCGCCGCGCTCATCCCGACCGGGAACCCCAGCGAGGCGCCCAGCCCCCACAGCACGATGCCGAGCCCGACGAGGACCGGCAGCTGGCCCAGGACGACGAGCAGCACGCCCACGCCCGCGACCGCCATGGTCCCCCAGAGCACGGCGGCCCGGCCGAACGCGTCGAGGAGCACGGTCCCGGTCACCCGACCGGTCGTCATCGCCACCACGAACAGCGCGAACGCCGCCGCGCCGAGCCAGACCGGGGCGTCG
This sequence comes from Pedococcus sp., assembly GCA_025936615.1. The sequence continues at coordinate 2,139 of JAICSZ010000376.1, forward strand.
TACCCGTCGACCATCGCCACCGCCAGCCAGTCGTTGGCGACGCCCTCGGTGAGCGCCAGGGAGAGCACCATGAGCCCGATCAGCAGGGTGCGCGGCTCCAGCCAGGTGCGCAGCGCCTGGCCCGCGGTCGCCTCCTGCTGCTGGGGGTGCACCGCCAGGAAGCCGCGCACGGACACCGCGCCCAGGGCGGCGACGGCCACGCCGACGAGAGCCAGGTGCCACTCGACGGGTACGTCGAGGAACGTCACGACCGAGCCGAGGCCGGCGCCGGCGACCGTGCCGAGGCTGAAGCCGGCGTGGAACCGGGGCATGATCGACCGCCCCAGCTGGCGCTCCACCTCGGCGCCCTCGACGTTCATCGACACGTCCCAGGTGCCCGTGCCGAGCCCCACCAGGAACAGCCCGAGGGCCGCGACGGGCACCGCCTCGACCAGGCCCGCGCCGAGCGCGACCAGGACCAACCCGGCGGCCTCGACCAGCGACGCGGCCACCACGACCCTGCGGGCGCCGAACCGCTGCACCGTCGCGCCGGCGGTCGGCAGCGAGAGCACCGAGCCCACGGAGGCGGACAGCAGGAACAGGCCGAGCTGACCCGGGCCGAGCCCCAGCTCGTGGCGGACCGAGGGGATCCGCGAGGCCCAGGACGCGAACGCGAAGCCGTTGAGGAAGAAGGTGGCCAGCACGGCGTTGCGGGCCGCGCGCAGCGGCGGCGCTGTACCGGTAGAGAGTGCCACCCACCGAGGGTACTCGACGGGGTCCGGCCGGGGGAAACCGGAAACCCACGCGGCCCGTGACAGGATGACGCCCCATGACCACCGTGATCACGTTCGGCACCTTCGACGTCTTCCACGTGGGGCACCTGCGCGTCATCGAGCGCGCCGCGGCCCTCGGGGACCGCCTGGTCGTCGGGGTCTCGGCGGACGCCCTGAACCTGCGCAAGAAGGGCC
>JAICSZ010000501.1 GCA_025936615.1 Pedococcus sp.
GAGGTGGGAGTTTTCCGGTTGCCCACGGCTGAGAGAATGGCGAGATGGCCAGGGAGCAGGGGCGCAAGCTGATCGCGTCCAACCGCAAGGCTCGGCACGACTACCACGTGGAGGACACGTGGGAGGCGGGCCTGGTGCTGATGGGGACCGAGGTGAAGTCGCTGCGACAGGGCCGGGCCACGTTGGTCGACGGGTTCGCCGAGGTCGACGGCCACGAAGTGTGGTTGCACGGCGTCCACATCCCCGAGTACACCCAGGGCACCTGGACCAACCACTCCGCGCGCAGGCGACGCAAGCTGCTGCTCAACCGCTCCGAGATCGACAAGATCGAGCGCAAGATCACCGACAAGGGCTACACGCTGGTGCCGCTGTCGCTGTACTTCAAGGACGGGCGCGCCAAGGTCGAGATCGCCCTCGCCCGCGGCAAGAAGAGCTACGACAAGCGGCACGCGCTCGCCGAGCGCCAGGCCAACCGGGAGAAGGAGCAGGCGGTCGGCCGTCGGCTCAAGGGCTACGCCGACTAGCCGGGTGGACCCCGTCGCGTTCACGGCCGAGCTCGGGATCCCCGGGCTCTTCGACGTCCACACCCACTTCCTGCCGCCGCGGGTGATGGCCAAGGTGCGGCTCCAGTTCGACTCGGCGGGACCGTTGATCGGGAGTGCCTGGCCGCTGGCCTACCGCGGACCCGACGAGGAGCTGGTCGCGACGCTGCGCGGCTTCGGCGTACGACGGTTCTCGGCGCTGCCCTACGCCCACAAGCCGGAGATGGCGGAGTTCCTCAACGACTGGGCGTTCGCCTTCGCCGAACGCACGCCCGGCTGCCTGCGCAGTGCGACGTTCTACCCCGAGCCGGGGGCATCGTCGTACGTCGCCCGGCGGATCGACGCCGGCGCGGAGATCTTCAAGGTCCACGTGCAGGTCGGTGGGTTCGACGTGCGTGCCCCGCTCCTGCGCGAGGTCTGGGGTCTGCTCGAGGACGCCGGCACCCCCGTGGTCGTCCACGCCGGCTCGGGCCCGGTCGGCACCGCGTACACCGGCCCCGGTCCGGTCGCCGAGCTGCTGCGCTCACACCCCCGGCTCACGCTGGTGATCGCCCACCTCGGTGCTCCGGAGTACGCCGAGTTCCTCGCCCTCGCCGAGACCCACGAGCGCGTCCGGGTGGACACCACGATGGTGTTCACACCGTTCTTCGACCGGCTCGGCGCGGCGTTCCCGCGCGAGCTCGAGCCACGGCTGCACGACCTCCAGCCGAAGGTCCTGCTCGGCTCCGACTTCCCCAACATCCCCTACGCCTACGCCGAGCAGCTGACCGCACTCAGCCGCCTCGACCTGGGCGACGACTGGCTCCGGGACGTCTGCTGGCTCAACGGCGTGCGGCTCTTCGGAGACGTGTAACCGACCACTGACGTGCGACACGCCGTGCTTGTCCACGGCGTGTCGCCCTCGAACGGTCGGTTACACGGGGCGATCGGCAGCTCCCGGGGGAATCGGAATCGTCGCCGGACCGTTGTCCCCGTAGACTGGTGTCCGACAACTCAACAGGGGGCTGATCGGTTTCGACTTGGGACGTCAGTTCCAGGAGAAGCGGGTCGAGAAGCCGACGTCATCTCGTAAACGTTCGTCGGAAACCTATAAGTGCCAACGCTAAGCGCACTGACTTCGCTCTCGCCGCCTGAGCGGTGACCGAAGGGTCTGACCGGGTGATTGCCTTCGACCCGGACCCAGGCCTCATCTAGAAGGCTTGC
>JAICSZ010000471.1 GCA_025936615.1 Pedococcus sp.
CATGGACTGCCAGAGCACGCGGTGGGGGCACCGAGCCCTCGGACCCGCGACGGTCGCGGTCAGCTCCGCGTTGGGGGCGTTCCGGTGGGAACCAGAGCAGGTCGTCGGGGCGCCCCTGCCAACGGTTCCCCTTCCCGACACCTTCTCCGCGCGGGTGCCGGTGCCGCGCCCGGACGGCCTGGTGGGTCAGAGCCGGTCGCACCACCAGGGCGACGGCGGCGAACTCGCCGAGATCCGGCCGTTCCGCTTCGGCGACCGCTTGCGCCGGGTGCACTGGCCGGTGTCGATGCGCACCGGAGAGCTGCACGTCACCGCGACGCACGCCGACCAGGACAGCGAGGTGCTGTTGCTGGTCGACGCCATGAACGACATCGGGGCCAGCGAGGGTGTCGGCGGTGCCAGCAGCAGCCTCGACAACTCCGTGCGGGCGGCCGGGGCCATCGCCGAGCACTACCTGCGCACGGGTGACCGGGTCGGCCTGCTCGTCCTCGGCGCCCGCGACCTGCCTCCCGTCCGGGCAGCGGCCGGTCGCAACCACCTGCGCCGGCTGCTCGACGTCCTTGCCCGGGTGCGTGTGGCAGACAGCACCGTGGGCGACGAGAAGCGGGTGCGCGGCCAGCTGCGCCACCCCGTCCCCGCGGGCTCGCTCGTCGTCGTGCTCACGCCGATGGTCTCCCCCATCGTGCTTGCCCACGCCATCTCGCTCTCGCGTCGCGGGATCTCCGTGGTGACCGTAGACACACTGCCGCCCGACCTGGCCACCGGCGAGCTCGCAGCGGCGCGGCTGGCCGAGCTCGCTCCGGGCGTGGAGGGGCGCCCGGGCGCCTTTGCGCTGGCCTGGCGGATCCGGTTGCTGGAGCGCAGCCGCGAGGTCGCCCGCGCGCGCGAGGCGGGCGTGCCGGTCGTGCCGTGGGCCGGACCGGGCACCCTCGACCTCGTCCTGCGGGACCTCGGCCGGCGCTCGCGCGCCCCGAGGGTGGTGAGCCGCTGATGTCGCGCAGCCAGACGGTGCTGCGGACCGTCCTGGCGGTGGCCTCGCTGGGCGTGGTCGTCCTGACCGTGGTGGCGTCGCTGGCCCCCGTGCTGCTGGCTGCGGCGGTGCTGGTCCTGTTGACGGGGTATGCCGCGTGGCGGCCGGAGTCCTCCCTCGTCGCCGTCCTCGTCGCCGGCCACGTCCTGCACTGGGTGGTGGCGGTGCCCGTGCGGGCAGGTCTGGGCGCATGGGTGCAGCTGCTGGTCGCAGCCCTGTTGCTGCTGGTCGTGCACCTCGCCGCGAGCCTGGCCGCCAGCCTGCCACCTGCGGCTCCGCTCCCCGCCCAGACCGTGCGGCGCTGGGTTCGTCGCGGCTCCGTCGTGGCGGCATTGACGGTGCCGGTCTGGGCGGTGGCCGCCCTCGCCGAGCAGCAGGAGGAGCTCGGGGAGGTCGGGCTCACCTACGCGGCGATCGCCGCGGTCGCCGTGCTCACCCTGGCGATCTGGCTGCTGTCACGCGAGCCGCGCGCACGTGCCTGAGCGAGCCACGCGGCATACGCAGGGAGGGCGGCGCCTCAGGCGGAGCGCTTGCGGGTGCGCTTGGGCTCCTGGTCGCGGCGCACGATCGTCGGCAGGACGTTCTCGAGGACGACCTCGCGGGTGACGACGACGCGGGCGATGCCGTCGTCGCTCGGCACGTCGAACATCACGGGGAGCAGGACCTCCTCCATGATGGCGCGCAGGCCGCGGGCGCCGATGCCACGGTCGAGGGCCTGCTCGGCGATGGCCTCGAGGGCGTCGTCGGTGAACTCGAGCTCGACACCGTCGATCTCGAACATCTTCTTGTACTGCTTGACCAGCGCGTTGCGCGGCTCGGAGAGGATCGTCACGAGGGCGTCGCGGTCGAGCGGGTTGACCGTGGTGATCACCGGCAGGCGGCCGATGAACTCCGGGATGAGCCCGAACTTCATCAGGTCCTCGGGCATGACGTCGCCGTAGGACTCGGCGAGGTCCTTGGGCCGGTGCAGCTCGGAGCCGAAGCCGAGGCCCTTCTTGCCGTTGCGCGACTCGATGAGCTTCTCGAGCCCGGCGAACGCGCCACCCACGATGAACAGCACGTTCGTCGTGTCGATCTGGATGAACTCCTGGTGCGGGTGCTTGCGGCC
>JAICSZ010000188.1 GCA_025936615.1 Pedococcus sp.
ATCCGCCTCGCGCGCGGGTCCACCGGTCGCTCGCTGGTCGTGAAGTTCGCGGGCTGCTACCACGGACACGTCGACTCGCTGCTCGCCGCCGCCGGGTCAGGCGTCGCCACCTTCGCGCTGCCCGACTCCGCGGGGGTGCCCAAGGAGATGGCAGCCGAGACGATCGTGCTGCCCTACAACGACCTCGCCGCCGTCGAGGAAGCCTTCGCCGCGCGCGGCGCGGACATCGCGGCCGTGATCACCGAGGCTGCCGCGGGAAACATGGGCGTCGTGCCGCCCGCCCCCGGCTTCACCGAGGGACTGCGCCGCATCACCGCCGCGCACGGGGCGCTGCTCGTCTCCGACGAGGTCATGACCGGCTTCCGGTGCAGCCGCGCCGGGTGGTTCGGGCTCGAGGGCGATGCCGGGTATGCCGCGGGCGCACCCGACCTGTTCACCTTCGGCAAGGTGATGGGCGGGGGGTTCCCCGCCGCCGCCTTCGGCGGCCGCGCCGAGGTGATGGCCATGCTGGCCCCGCTCGGGCCGGTCTACCAGGCCGGCACCCTGTCCGGGAACCCTGTCGCCACCGCAGCGGGACTGGCCACGCTCGCGGGCTGCGACGACGCGGCATACCAACGTCTTGGGATCGTGGCCGACACGCTGACCGCAGCCCTCCAGGACGAGCTGGACCGCGCCTCGGTGCCGCACGTGGTCCAGCGCGCCGGCAGCATGTTCAGCGTCTTCTTCCGCGACGGCGAGGTCAGCGACTACGACGCGGCGCGCGCGCAGCACCTGCCGGCGTTCACGGCGTTCTTCCACGCGATGCTCGAGCAGGGGGTGCACCTGCCACCGAGCGCGTTCGAGTCGTGGTTCGTCAGCACCGCGCACGACGACGCGGCGCTCGACCGGGTGGTCGGCGCGCTGCCCGCGGCGGCGTCGGCGGCCGCAGGGGCGTTTGCGACAATCGAGCCGTGATGGCGTCACCCCGCACCACCGTGCACCTGCTGCGGCACGGCGAGGTGCACAACCCCGACGGCGTCCTCTACGGCCAGCTCGACGGCTACCCCCTGTCGGAGCTCGGGCGGGCCATGGCGCAGGCGGTGGCCGACCACCTCGCCGACCACGACGTCACGCTGGTCGTCGCCTCCTCCCTGACCCGCGCGCAGGAGACCGCCAAGCCGGTTGCCGACGCCCGCGGGCTCCCGGTCACGACCGACGACCGGGTCATCGAGGCGGCCAACCGCTTCGAGGGGCTGCGGGTGGCGACGATGCGGCCGGTGGACTTCGTCCACCCGCGGCACTGGTCGAAGCTCGCCAACCCGTTGCGCCCGTCCTGGGGCGAGGCATATGCCGTCGTGGCCCGGCGCATGCTCGCAGCGGTCGCCGACGCGCGCGAGGCCGCACGGGGGCACGAGGCGGTCCTGGTGAGCCACCAGCTGCCCATCTGGACCGCGCGCAACGTCCTCATGGGCAGGCGGCTGTGGCACGACCCGCGCAAGCGCGAGTGCCGGCTCGCCTCCCTCACCACCCTGACCTACGCCGGCGACGAGCTCGAGTCGGTGTCCTACTCCGAGCCGGCCGCAGCGCTGCTCCACCACTCCCACGGGGGGACCGGCTGATGACCCGTCGTCGTGCCGCGGCCCGTTGGGGCGCGCTGCTCGTCGCGCCGGTGGTGGCACTCTCCCTCGCCGCCTGCAGCAGTGACCCCAACAGCATTGCCGCACAAGCGAACTCGGGCAGCCGCAAGGGCTACATCTCCGGCGACGGAAGCGTCGAGACGATCCCCGCGGACAAGCGTGGACCCGCCGTCAAGCTGAGCGGCACCACCCTCGCCGGCCAGCAGTGGTCCGTCGCCGACGTGTCCGGCAAGGTCGTCGTGCTCAACGTGTGGGCCTCGTGGTGCGGGCCCTGCCAGCACGAGGCGCCGGAGCTGGAGAAGTCCTGGCAGGGGTTCTCCAGCGCTGACAAGCCAGTGGTGTTCATGGGGATCAACACCCGCGACAACCCCGACTCCGGACGCGCCACGGCCAAGAAGCACGGGCTGACCTACCCCTCGCTGTCCGACGAGTCGGGCTCACTGATCCTGGCCCTGCAGGGCAAGGCGCCCACCGTGCCGGCCACCCTCGTCCTCGACCCGAACGGCCGGATCGCGGCCCGGGTCAGTGGTGAGGTGACCGCGTCCACGCTGACCGGGCTCGTCGACGACGTGCTGGCGAAGGGCTGAGGCGTGTTGGTGAGGCCGGGCGCCCATGACCGCTGACGTGTCGACCACGGTGACCTCGGGCGCGCTTCCCGTGGCGGTGGCGGTCGCCCTGCTCGCCGGCCTCGTGTCGTTCGCCTCGCCGTGCGTGCTGCCGCTGGTCCCCGGGTTCCTCGGCTACGTCACCGGCCTGTCCGGCGAGTCCCTCGAGCAGCGGCGCCGACACCGGATGGTGCTCGGCGCGCTGCTGTTCGTCCTGGGGTTCAGCGCCGTCTTCATCGTCAGCACCGCCTTCCTGGCCGGGCTCGGTGCCACGCTCGTCTCGCACCGCACCACCTTGATGCGGGTCGGGGGTGTGCTCGTCATCCTGATGGCGGTGGTGTTCATCGGGGCCGGCTCGCAGCGCGAGCTGCGCATCCACCGCCGGCCCGCGCCGGGCCTCGCCGGGGCACCGCTCCTCGGAGCCGTGTTCGGGCTGGGCTGGGCGCCCTGCACCGGACCGACCCTCGGCGCCGTCACGATCCTGGCCACCGCGACCGCCGACCAGTCGGCGGTGACGCGGGGGATCATCCTGGCCATCGCCTACTCCCTCGGGCTCGGCGTGCCCTTCCTGCTCATCGCGGCGGGCTACGAGCGGTTCGGTGCGGTCTCGGCCTTCCTGCGCCGGCACGCCCGCGGCATCCAGCTGCTCGGCGGCGGGCTGCTGCTGGTGATCGGCCTGCTCCTGGTCAGCGGGCTCTGGGAGGACTGGACGCGCTGGTTGCAGACGGCGCTGGTCAACAGCTTCGAGACGGTGATCTGAGTGGCCCAGGCGACGCAGGAGCGGGCGGGCGACGTGGTCCAGCCGCAGCTCGGGCCGATGGGCTGGCTGCGCTGGACGTGGCGCCAGCTCACGAGCATGCGCACCGCGCTGTTCCTGCTGCTCCTGCTCGCCGTGGGAGCGGTGCCGGGCTCCATCTGGCCGCAGCGCAGCATCAACGCGGCCCGCACCGCCGACTACATCGCCCAGCACCCCACCCTCGGGCCGTGGCTCGACCGGCTCGGGTTCTTCGAGGTATATGCCTCGCCGTGGTTCGCAGCCATCTACCTGCTGCTGTTCATCTCGCTGGTCGGCTGCGTGCTTCCCCGCACCCGCCTGCACTGGCGAGCCATGCGCGGCGGCCCGCCCCGAGCGCCCCAGCGCCTCGAGCGGCTCCCCGCGCACGCCTCCGCCGAGGTGGGGGTCCCCTCCGCCGAGGTCCTCGAGGCGGCGCGGGAGGCGCTGCGCGGCAGGCGGACGCGGCTGCACGCCCACGACGGGACATCGGTCAGCGCCGAGACCGGCTACCTCAAGGAGACCGGCAACCTCGTCTTCCACCTCGCACTCATCTTCGTCATCATCGGCGTGGCCATCGGGCACCTGTTCGGGTGGAAGGGGGACGTCATCGTCCCGGTCGGGCAGACCTTCGCCAACACCCTGGCGCGCTACGACACCTTCGCCCCCGGCCCATGGGTCAAGCCCGAGAACCTCGCGCCGTTCACCGTGAAGGTGGACCGGCTCGACGCGACCTTCGAGGAGCACGTCACCGGCCGTGGGCAGTTCGGCCAGCCGCGCGACTTCACCGCCCACGTCACCACCACCGCACAACCGGGTGCGACGCCCAGGCACGAGACGATCCAGGTGAACCACCCGCTGGAGATGCAGGGGGCGACCGCCTTCCTGCTGGGCAACGGCTACGCGCCGGTCGTCACCGTCCGCGACTCCAAGGGCGACGTGGTCTACAGCGGCGCGACCCCGTTCCTGGCGCAGGACAACAACTACAAGTCGGTGGGTGCCATCAAGGTGACCGGGGCCCAGCCGGACCAGCTCGGCTTCTCGGGACTCTTCCTGCCCACCGCGGTGATCGACAAGGAGACGGGGCCGAGCTCGGTCTTCCCCGACGCGAAGAACCCGGCGCTGGCGCTCACCCTCTTCGAGGGTGACCTGTTCCCCGGAGGCCGGCCACAGTCGGTCTACACGCTCGACACCGCCGAGCTCACCCAGGTCAAGCAGGACAACGGCCAGCCGCTGCGGATCTGGCTGCAGCCGGGGCAGACCTTCGACCTGCCCGGCGACCGGGGCAGCATCACGTTCGACCGGGTCGACCGGTTCGCGGGCCTGTCGATCCGCCACGACCCCGGCAAGTTCCTCACCCTCGGCAGCGCCCTGCTCGCGCTCGCCGGGCTCATCCTGTCGCTCGTGGTCCGCCGCCGACGGGTCTTCGTGCGGGTTTCGCCGGGCACAGCCGAGGGTCGTACCGTGGTGTCCGTCGGCGGCCTGGCCAAGGGCGACGACGACCGACTCCAAGAGGTGGTCGAGGGCGTCCTCGCCGCCGTGGAACGACGAACGGGAAGCCCCGCATGACGAACGAGACCCTGGCGCAGTACGCCAACCTGAGCCTCTACTCAGCCATGGCGGTCTTCACGATCGCGATGGTCTGCTGGGCCCTCTACCTCGCCGGCATGGTCCCCTCCCGCGACACCGCCGCCGTTCGTGAGTCCGAGCTCGTCGGCGCGGGCGGTGCGGTGACGCCTGGTGGGGCTCCCGGACCCGGCGCGGCTGCAACCGAGGACTCGGTGCCCCAGCGCGCCCGGGCGGCGGCCGGCATCGGTGGCACCACCACGTGGCTCGGCGGTCTCCTGCTGCTCCTGGCGGTCGTGCTACGGGGTCTCTCGGTGCACCGCTGGCCGCTGGGCAACATGTTCGAGTTCGCCGTGATGGGCTCCATGTTCACGGTGCTGGCGTTCTGCCTCTGGTCCACGCGACGCGACCTGCGCTGGCTCGGCCTGTTCGTCACGGCACCGGTCCTGCTCGTGCTCGGCATGGCGGTGACGGTCTGGTACACCGAGGCGGCCGAGCTGCTGCCCTCCCTGCAGTCGTACTGGCTGGTCATCC
>JAICSZ010000128.1 GCA_025936615.1 Pedococcus sp.
CGCACCGACGAGCTGCTGGCCGCCGTGCACCTCGACGACCTCGCCGACCGGCGCGCACGGGTGCTCTCGCGCGGGCAGAAGCAACGGCTGGGTCTGGCGCGAGCGCTCATCAACGACCCGAGCGTCCTGCTGCTCGACGAACCCGCGTCCGGGCTGGACCCACGCAGCCGGATAGAGCTCCGCGACGTGCTGAGGTTGCTTGCGGCACAAGGGAAGACAGTGCTCGTCTCGAGCCACATCCTCACCGAGCTGCAGGAGGTCGCCGACCGGGCAGTCATCGTGGCCAGGGGCCGCAGCGTGGAGACGCAGAGCCTGGGCGACGAGTTCGTGGCCACCGGCCCCGCGTCGTGGCGGGTGGACTCGCTCGACCCCGAGCGGCTCACGACCTGGCTGGCGGAGCACCACGTACCCGCACGGCGAGTGGGTGGAGGGCTCACCGAGGTGGAGGCCGCCGGCGAGGAGAACGCCGCCCGCCTGCTGGCCGACCTGGTGCGCGACGGCATCCGGGTCACCGCCTTCACCCCCAGCCAGGGTGCACTGGAGTCCGCCTACCTCGCAGCGACGCAGGACCGGCGATGAGCTGGCACGGTGCCCGGACCGTCGCGGCGCTCGAGCTGCGCCAGCGGGTGCGCACCTCGCGCTGGCCCGTCGTGCTCGCGGTGTGGTTCCTCGTGGTCGCGCTCGTGGCGTTCCTCGCCTACTACGCAACCAAGGACCCCGACCTGCGCTCCGGCCAGGCGATGTACGACGTCGTGATCTTCTTCGTTCTTGGCCTGGCCATGCTCATCGTCCCCTCCCTGACCGCCACCTCGGTCAACGGCGACCGCGAGCACGGAGTCCTCGCCACGCTCCAGACGACGCTCCTGACGCAGTGGGACATCGTGCTGGGCAAGCTCGCCGCTGCGTGGGTCATCGCCGTGACCTTCCTCGCGACCGCGCTGCCCTTCCTCGCGTGGTCGTGGCTCGAGGGCGGCGTGAGCGCAGGGCGGATCGTGCTGTCCGTCGTGGTGCTCGTCGTGGTGCTCGCGGTCATCTGCGCCGTGGGCCTGATGTTCTCCACCCTGACCGCCCGTCCCGTGGCCTCGGCCGTGCTCACTTACCTGGTGATGGGGGCGCTCGTCTTCGGCACCACGATCGGGTTCGGACTGGGTGCGTTCCTCGTGACCGACCAGGAGCAGCAGAAGGTCTTCGGCGTCCCCGACACCTGGTGGGAGCAGCACCAACCCGCGAACATCGACCCCTCCGACCCCACCCTGACCCAGGATCAGCTCAAGCAGCTCCAGGAGGCGCAGGGCCCGACCCAGGCGGACTGCACGACCTTCACGCGCAAGACCGGGGTGGCCCACACGGAGCGGATCTGGTGGGTGCTCCCGCTCAACCCGTTCGTCGTCGTCGCCGACGTCGCGCCCTCGCAGGCCCGCACGGTGGGCGGCCGTTACGTCACCGCCGGGTTCACCCCGATGCGGTGGATCAGCGCCGGGGCGCGCATGGCGCGCAACGGTCCCGCCGAGGTGCAGCAGGAGTGCCACTTCCAGAACGACCTCAGCGCGGACCCGGCCGGCGCCATCGGCGACCCCATGGACGAGGCGCTGCAGACCGCGCCGGTCTGGCCCATCGGCCTGGGCTTCCTGCTGGCCCTCGGCGCCGGGTCGGTCATCGTCGCGGCACAACGGCTACGGACCCCGATCCGCCGCCTGCCCAACGGAACCCGGATCGCCTGAGGCGCAAGGCACCCGTCGCTCAGGGGTGGAGCGCGTCGAACTCGGCCTCGGAGACGCTCTCCTCATCGGCGTCGAGCCGGATGTGGCTCAGCAGCGACTGAAGCACGCGCAGCCCGGAGGCCGCCCGCTCCCCCCAGTCCGACAGGTAGCTGAACTGCCACCACCACAGGGCCTCGGACACCCGCCCGGCGTCGTAGTGCCGCAGCCCGTGAGCGAGTGCTGCGGCGACCACCGTGACGTCGTTCGAGAGCGAGCCGGTGGTGCGCTCCGTCGAGGTGACCGGGTCGACGAGGTCGGCGTACTCGTCGAGCCCATCGAACAGGTTCGCGACGCCGGTCCGCAGCGGGTCGAGCTCGGTCTCCACGGTGTCGGCCTCGAACCGCTCCTCGGGCACGACGTCCTGGATGGCGCCGAGCCGCGCCCCCATGACGAGAGCCTGCGAGAGGGCGAGCAGCGTCATCGGGATGGCCGCGTCGGGTGCCGATCCGGAGGCCACCTCGGTCATGGTGGTGAGGTAGGCGCGCGCATCGGTCGCGCACTCGTCCCCCAGCGCGCGCAGGTCGTCAGACATCCAGCAGCCTCCTGCCCTCGAACGCCCTTCCGAGCGTCACCTCGTCGGCGTACTCCAGGTCGCCCCCGACGGGCAGCCCGGACGCGAGCCGGGTCACCCTGATCTCCATGGTCCGCAGGAAGCGCGCCAGGTAGCTGGCGGTCGCCTCGCCCTCGAGGTTGGGGTCGGTCGCGATGATGACCTCGGTGACCTCACCGGAGGCGAGCCGGGTCATGAGCTCCTTGATCCGCAGGTCGTCAGGCCCGACGCCGTCGATCGGGCTGATGGCCCCGCCCAGCACGTGGTAGCGCCCGCGGAACTCTCGAGTGCGCTCGATCGCCACGACGTCCTTGGGCTCCTCGACCACGCAGATCGAGGTGCCGTCGCGCCGGGGGTCGGCGCAGATCCTGCACTGCTCCGCCTCCGCGACATTGCCGCAGGTCTCGCAGAACCGGACCTTCGCCTTCACCTCGGTGAGCGCGTCGACCAGCCGCTTGACGTCGACCGAGTCGGCCTGGAGCAGGTGGAACGCGATCCGCTGGGCGCTCTTGGGCCCGACCCCGGGCAGCCGCCCGAGCTCGTCGATCAGGTCCTGGACCACGCCCTCGTACACAGCGATGAGCCTATGCCCTGATGGGTGGCGCGACGCCGGTGCGCCTCGCCGGTCGCCGGGCGGGACTCAGTCGGTGCCGGGGCGCAGGACGCCGTCGATGACGATGGCGAGCATCGGCTCAGCCTGGCCCTCCTTGAGCCCGGAGTCGTCGACGACGGCGGCGACGCCGCTGACCAGGCGCAGCACCTCGCGGGCGTCGACGCCGTCGCGGAGCGCGCCGACGTCACGGACGTGGTCGATCACCTGCTCGTTGGCGACAGCAAGCACCTGGCACTTGCGGTAGATCGGGGAGGACGGGTCGTCCACGGCGGAGAGCACCTTGCGGGCTGCACCTTGGTAGACACCGACATTGGCGACGAAACGCTGGAACCAGGTGCGGAGCGTCTCGCGGGGGGACAGGCCTGCAGCGGCAAGCTGCTCCGCGTCGGCGAGCACCCGGTCGGCCCAGTCGCTCATCACCGCGTCGATGAGCTCCTCGCGGGTCGGGAAGTGGCGGTAGAGCGTGCCCGCCCCCACTCCGGCGCGCTTGGCGACCTCGTCGAGCGAGCAGTCTGCACCGCGCTCGCGGAAGAGGGCCCGAGCCGTCTCGATCAGCCGGTCGCGGTTGCGCTGGGCGTCGGCACGCAGGGGCTTGCCAGTCGCGACGCCGGGGGTGGGCCGCGGCGCGGTCGAGGTGCCACGTGCAGGCGTCACCAGAAAACTCCTTGCATAACCGGAGGCACTCTCCGTATAGTTCATAACCGGAGACACTCTCCGTTCGGAGGGCCTCTCCGGTAAAGCATACGTCATTCTCTTCGACAGGAGCACGTCCATGACCTCACAGCTGACCGGTTCGCCGGTCACGGTCACGGCTTCACCCAGGCGCACGGGCATCGGCCTGGCCCTGGTCCTCACGGTCCAGCTCATGCTCATCCTCGACATGAGCGTCGTGAACGTCGCGCTGCCCAAGATCCGCACGGACCTGGGCTTCAGCGCCTCCACCCTCTCGTGGGTGCTCAGCGCCTACACCCTCACCTTCGGCGGACTCCTCCTGTTGGGCGGCCGGCTCGGAGACACGCTCGGCAGGCGCCGCACCTTCCTCGTCGGCGTCGCGGTGTTCACGCTCGGCTCGCTGCTCGGCGGGCTGGCGGCCTCGGCTCCCCTGCTCGTGGCGGCCCGCGCCCTCCAGGGTGTCGGCGCGGCCGTGGCCGCGCCGAGCGTGCTGGCCCTGGTGACCACCTCCGCGGAGACGCCAGCGGCTCGCAACCGCGCCCTCGCCCTGTTCAGCGCCGTCTCGTCGGCAGGTGGCTCCATCGGGTTGCTGCTGGGCGGCGTGCTCACCGGCTACGCGTCGTGGCGGTGGTCACTGTTCATCAACGTGCCGATCGGCCTCGCCGTGCTCGCCCTCACCAGGCGGTTCGTCAGCGAGACCTCCCCGCGGCCAGGACGGTTCGACCTACCCGGGGCGGTGACCGCCACCCTCGGCTCGGCCGCGCTGGTCTTCGCCTTCGTGAACGCTCCCGACCACGGGTGGGGCTCGGTCGGAACCGTCGGTGGCTTCGCCCTGGCTGCGGTGCTGCTCGGCGCCTTCGTCCAGCTGGAGCGCAGCACCTCCTCCCCGGTGCTCGACCTCGGGCTGCTCCGCGACCGGGCGCGCGCCGGATCAGTGAGCGTCATGGCGTTGTTCGTCGGCGCCCAGTTCGCGTTCTTCTTCTTCGCGGTGCAGTTCATGCAAGGGATCCTCGGGTATGGCGCCCTCAGGTCCGGGTTCGCCTTCCTGCCCCTGACCCTGCTGATCTTCGCCACGTCGAGGTTCACGCCCCGGCTCGTCGCACGGCTGGGTGTCCGCCCGCTCGTGCTGACTGGGCTGTCCATGGTGGCCGCCTCCAACCTCTGGCTGAGCGGCCTCGACGCGAGCAGCGGCTCCGTACTTCACCTGCTGCCGGCGATGCTGCTGACCGGGGTCGGCGCCGGCCTGACGTTCATGCCCCTCACGGTTGCCATGCTGGGCAACGTCGCTCCCGAGCACGCGGGCTCGGCATCGGGGCTGCTCCAGATGGGCCAGCAAGTGGGTGGCTCGCTCGGGCTGGCCGTCCTGGTGACGATCTTCGCCTCGCACGTCGGCAGCGGCGGTCTGGTCCAGGGCCTGGGCGTCACCTTCGAGGCGGCAACCGGTTTCCTGCTCGCAGCCGCGGTCCTGGCAATGGTCCTGCTGGGCAGGCGGCGCCAGCCGGCACGACCCCAGGTGCAGCGAGCCGAGCTGGAACCGGCCGCCTGAGCACCCTGGCTCCAACGGCTCGCGTCCGGACCCGTCCGGACGCGAGCCGAAGCCGTCGCGGTCCGGCCGGTGGAGGAGCGAGGGGCTTACGGGCCCTCGTCGATCACTGTGCCGCCGAGGATGCGCTCGACCACCGGGCGACCGACCTCGCCAAGCGCCTCGACGTCCTCGTCGTCGGCGCTGGCCGCGCTGTCGTCGGCAACGCGCTGCGCCGGCGTGCTGGCGGGTTTGTCTGCAGCGACCTGCTCGCGGGCACGCTCGAGCCTCGACCGTGATGGATCGCCGGGGGCGGTGACCGGCCCTTGGGGCGGCGTGGTCGAGTCGTCGGCGCTGGCCCACGACGGACCAGACCCCGGCGCGGCGGCCGCACCGGCCCACCCGGTGTCGCCCGTCTCGGGCGCCGGCGCCCCGCCAGCCACTCCGGTTCGCGGTGTCGCGGGACGCGGCGCCTCGGCCTCACGCGGGGAGGCTCCGGGGGCTCCGGCCCCGTTGTCAGGCGTGACGCTGGGATGCGGCTCACCGCTCGGCGCGGACGCCGCTGCGTCGGGGGTGGGGATACCCTCCACCTGCGCGTCCACGCCGAGCACGTCGATCAGGGCCTGACGCACGAGCTCGGCGTGGGGACCGCGTCGGAACGTGTTGGCGAGCCCGACCGTGGAGATGCCCAGCAGCAGGCGTTTGCCGTCGTACTCGAGGACCTGGGCGTGCTCGGACAGCAGGGTCCAGGTGGGGCGCTTGAGGGAGAAGATCTTGCCGAGCACGTCGGGCCAGGCGCGGCGGATTGCCGCGGCGTCCAGTCCACCCGGGGCACGAGGGGCCGCTGCGGGCGCCGCCTGCGACGCGGGTCCTGCATGCTGGTCGAGGTCGGCCGGGCGATCGGCCTGCGGCTCTCGGTCGGCACCCCGCGCCAGACTCGCAACCGACGGCTCCACGGCGGGCGCCTCGGCAGCGGGAGCATCCTGACGCGTGGGGGACAGTGGAGTGGACTGCGGTGCACTCCGCTCGGGCGCCGCCGGCTCGGGCGCCGCCGGCCGGGCGGCGGTCGGCTGTGGCCCGGTCGGCTGTGGCCCGGTCGGCTGTGGCCCGGTCGGCTGTGGCGCGGTGGGTTGCACCGCCGGCCGCTCGCTTGCTGCGGTGTGCGGCGCGCCCCTGGTGACCGACGGAACTCCCTCGACGTCGAGGCGACGCTCGAGGCGGTCCAGCCGCGCGGCATACCCACTCTCGCCGGAGGCGCCGGGGAGCAGCACGCGCGCGCAGATCAGCTCGAGCTGGAGACGGGGCGCGGTGGCTCCGGTCATCTCGGTGAGGCCGGCGTTGACGATGTCGGCCGCCCGGGACAGCGCTCCCGTCCCGAACGCCCCGGCCTGCTGGCGCATCCGCTCGACCTGGTCCTCGGGCAGCAGGCGCAGGACGGACGAGGCACCGTCGGGCACGGCGGCCACCACGATGAGGTCGCGCAGCCGCTCGAGCAGGTCCTCGACGAACCGCCGCGGGTCGAGCCC
>JAICSZ010000120.1 GCA_025936615.1 Pedococcus sp.
TCGAGCTTGGCGACCGCGAAGCCCTCACTGCCGGCCTCGACGAGGAAAGCGGTCATGCCGCGCGACGCGGGTAGGCGCGTGTCGGTGATGGCGAAGACGACGTAGGCACCGGCGACCCCAGCGTTGGTGATCCAGTTCTTGCTCCCGCTCAGGATCCAGCCGCCCGCGCCCTTGCGGGCACGCGTCCGCAGCGCGCCGACGTCCGAGCCGGCGTCGGGCTCGGTCAGGACCATCGTGCAGTGCCAGCCCTTCTCGATGATCCAGCGGGCCAGCTTCTTCTGCTCGTCGTTGCCGAGCAGGTAGAGCAGCTTGCCGAAGGAGTAGGAGGCCGCGAACATCGCGATAGCGGGGTTGGCGCCGAGGACCATCTCGTTCATGGCCCACTTCAGGCTCGGGGGGGCGACGGTGCCATCGAGCTGGCCGGGGACGTCGACGTTCCAGAAGCCGGAGTCGATGTAGGCCTGGTAGCTCTTCTTGAACGACTCGGGCATGGTCACCGAGTAGGTCGCGGGGTCGTAGACCGGCGGGTTGCGGTCGGCGTCGGCGAACGACTCGGCCAGCTCGTGCTCGGAGAGCCGGGCGACCTCCTTGAGCATCTCCCTGTCGGTGTCCGCGTCGACCTCGGCGTAGGCGCCGCGGCCCAGCACCTCCTGACGGCCGAAGACCTCGAACAGGTTGAACTCGAGGTCGCGCAGGTTGCTCTTGTAGTGCCCCATGGTCGGTAACCCCTCACAGGTCGTGACATCGGTGTCGCCGGCCGTACTGGCCGGTAACTTCCATGGTGCTACCCGCGGGTAACAAATGCAAGCGGTTCCTTCGATCCGCCCCGCGCGAGTCTTTGAGCGATCTGGCGTGCCATGACCCGTCAAACCACTCAAGGACTCGTGCGGGGCAGGGAACTGGGCCACGCGGCATACTCACCACCGTGAGCGACCAGAGCGAGGGCCAGCCGCGCGACCCGGGGAGCGCCGGGGGGCCGCCCGCGACGGAGCACCACAGCGCAGCGGTGCAGCGGGCCCGCGCCGATGTCGCGGCGGGGCGCGAGTGGAAGGCACGCGACCGGCTCGTCGGGCACCTGGCCGACCGCTACGACGCCGAGGCGCTCGAGCTGCTCGGCGAGGTGCACTACGCGATGCGCGACCTGCCGTCGGCGGGAGCGGCCTGGTTCGGGACCAACCGGCGCGGCAAGGACGTCGACGAGGCCGTGGAGGCATGGCGCGAGCGGCACGCCGACCAGTTCGGCCAGATGTGGCGGTCCCTGCCCCGCACGGTCCGCGACCGGGAGGGCAACAAGCGGGTGGACGCGTTGCGGGCTCGAGCCGAGCGGGATGCGCCGGCGCCCGTGTCCGCCCCTGCCACGGCCAAGGGCGGAGTCGATGCCGCCGTGGTCATCGCCGTCCTCGTGGGCATCCTGTTCGTGGCCTGCGCGCTGGTCGGCCTGGTCACCGTGCTCAGGTGGATCGTGCCGGGCTGAGCGAGCGCAGGGAAGGCGGCCGGCGTCGGCGTGGGACCGCGGCGTAGTCGGTGCCGCGTGTCACTCTCGGTGCATGGACAAGATCGCCGACGTGCTGCTCCTGGACGCCGTCCAGGCGTGGTGCGAGGAGTGTGGCGCCGAGCAGCTGCTGGTGCCTGCCGAGGACGAGGGTGCCGCGGGCGGCCTGTGCTGCACGGTGTGCGACGCGGCCGTGTTCGTGGTGCAGGTGGTCGAGGCGCCCTCCTCGTTGCGCCGCACAGCCTGAGCGCAGCAGCTCGTATGCCGCGTGGCCGAGCCGCGCGGCGGCTCGGCGCACCGGCCGGCCGGGCTGAGCAGGCGGCAGCCACTGCTTATTGCAAACGACTTGCAACAAGGGACCGGTGAGCCGTAGGTTCGAGCGGTGACGGTGACGACGGTGCGCGAGACGGTGCGCCGGGTGGGCAGGAGGCTCACCCGCAGGGAGTGGACCTCGATTGCCGGCATGGCGGCCTTCGTCCTCGCGCTGCACGTCGTCGGGTGGGGAACGCTGGCCGGCCTCGTCGCCCCGGAGCACTACCAGCTGGGCACCGGCGAGATCTTCGGCGTCGGGCTGGGCGTGACCGCGTACACGCTGGGCATGCGCCACGCCTTCGACGCCGACCACATCGCCGCCATCGACAACACCACCCGCAAGCTGATGTCCGAGGGGAAGCGCCCGCTCTCGGTGGGCTTCTGGTTCTCCCTCGGCCACTCGAGCATCGTGTTCGGCCTGTGCGCCCTGCTCGCCCTGGGTGTGCGGGCGCTGGCGGGCCAGGTCGAGGACAACGCCTCGACGCTGCAGCAGACGACCGGCCTCATCGGGCTGGCCGTGTCCGGGACGTTCCTGCTGGCCATCGGGGTCATCAACCTCGTGGTCCTCGTCGGCATCGTCGGCGTCTTCCGGCGGATGCGAGAGGGCACCTACAACGAGGCCGAGCTCGAGGACCAGCTCAACAACCGGGGCTTCATGAACCGGCTGCTCGGCGGGGTGACGCGTGCGGTGACCAAGCCGTGGCAGATGTACCCGGTTGGGCTGCTGTTCGGGCTCGGGTTCGACACGGCGACCGAGGTGGGCCTGCTCGTGCTCGCCGGTGGTGCTGCGGCGTTCTCGCTGCCCTGGTACGCGATCCTCACGCTGCCGATCCTGTTCGCGGCGGGGATGAGCCTGCTCGACACCATCGACGGCTGCTTCATGAACTTCGCCTACGGCTGGGCGTTCTCCAAGCCGGTCCGCAAGGTCTACTACAACATCACCATCACCGGCCTGTCCGTCGCAGTGGCGCTCATCATCGGCGGTGTCGAGCTGCTGTCCATCCTGACCGAGAAGCTCGACATCACCTCCGGGCCGCTCGCCGCGATCGGGGGGCTCGACCTCAACCACGTGGGGTACGCAATCGTCGCTCTGTTCGTCCTCACCTGGCTCGTCGCCGTGACCGTCTGGCGGGTCGGGCGCATCGAGGACCGCTGGAACGCCGACCTGCGCGAGGGCTGACAGGGTTGGCGCGAGGTTCGGTCGAGGTGAGCGAGGTCGACGTGAGCGCGCTCGGGACCAACGTGACCATCCCCGAGCTCGTGGCGATGGTCAACGCCGCCGCGGACCTGGCAGGCACGCTGTGGGGTGGCCACCGCGGCCTGTCCTGAGCGGGCATTCGCCAGGCCACGTTCCAGCCCAGGGCTGGGCAGAAGGTGTCGGGGCCCATCTGCGTTGGAGCCGATGACGGGAATCGAACCCGCGTGTCCAGCTTGGGAAGCTGGCGCTCTACCATTGAGCTACATCGGCGAGCACCGCCACCGGGCGGTGCGGCAGGCAGTCTAACCGACCACCAGCGCGGCCCGGACCGCCCCCGAAGCACCCCGCGTTAGTCTCTCCCCGTGCTGCTGAGCGACCGCGACATCCTGGCCGAGATCGACAAGGGCAGGGTCGTCCTCGACCCCTGGGACCCGGACATGGTCCAGCCCTCCAGCGTCGACGTCCGGCTCGACCGGTACTTCCGGCTGTTCGACAACCACAAGTACCCCTACATCGACCCGGCGGAGGAGCAGCCGGAGCTCACCCGCCTCGTCGAGGTCGACAAGGGAGAGCCGTTCGTGCTGCACCCGGGAGAGTTCGTGCTCGGCTCGATCTACGAGACGGTCACCCTGCCCGACGACGTCGCCGCGCGCGTCGAGGGCAAGTCGAGCCTCGGCCGTCTCGGCCTGCTCACCCACGCGACCGCCGGTTTCGTCGACCCAGGCTTCACCGGTCACGTCACGCTCGAGCTGTCCAACGTCGCCACCCTCCCGATCAAGCTGTGGCCGGGCATGAAGGTCGGCCAGCTCTGCTTCTTCCGCCTGTCCAGCCCGGTCGAGAACCTCTACGGCTCGACGAAGTACGGCTCCCACTACCAAGGGCAGCGCGGGCCAACGGCGAGCCGGTCCTTCAAGAGCTTCCACACCACCGAGGTCTGAGTGCCGTCTGCGGACCAGCCCGCCCTGCTCGAGGTGCGGATCAGCGCCCCCGACGCCGAGGTGGCCCAGGCCCTCGCCGACCTGCTCGTAGGGGAACGCCTCGCCGCCTGCGCGCAGCTCGTGCCCATCACGAGCACCTACCGGTGGCAGGGCGCGGTGGAGACCGAGCCAGAGGTCCTCGTCCTGGCCAAGACCACGGCGGCGAGGTTCGCTGCAATCTGTGCGCGCGTGCGCGCCGAACATCCCTACGACAACCCCGAGATCCTCGCCCTGCCAGTGGCCGCCGCAGCGGAGCCGTATGCCGCGTGGCTGGCTGACGCGGTCAGCGAGGACTGAGTGGCAGGAGACCGGTGCCCGCCCCCCAGCTGACTTGGCACGCCGAGCCCGACCAACCCGAGGGCGTCGTGCTCGTCCTGCACGGCGGCAAGAGTCGCAGCCGCAGCGCCACCAGTCGGTGGCAACCCGCGGTCTGGTGGATGCGTCCGTTCGCCGACGCCGTGGCCGAGGCGGGCGAGGGCAAGGTCGCGGTCGCGCGGCTGCGCTACGCCGTCCGCGGCTGGAACGGTGCCGACGCCAGCCCGCTCGCCGACGCCCACAACGCGCTCGAGCAGCTGGCCGCGGGTCACTCCGGCGTTCCGATCGGCCTGCTCGGGCACTCCATGGGTGGCCGGGTCGCGCTCCACCTCGCAGACGACGAGCGGGTCCGCGCCGTCGCGGCCCTCGCTCCGTGGGTCGAGCGGCCCGACACTGCCCACACGCACCCGGGGCTCCACGCCCTCGTCATGCACGGCACCGCGGACCGCGTCACCTCGGCGAAGGCGTCCCGCCTGATGGCCGACGCCATGGCGGCGCAGGGCGCCGACGTGACCTACGAGTCGGTCGCGGGGGCGACGCACTCCATGCTGCGTCCCTACCGCCGGTGGCGTGAGGAGCCCGCGGACTTCCTCGTGCACTGGCTCACTTCCGACGGCGACTAACGTTCCTGCGGCGTCGACACGGCATACCCCTCAACGATGCCCTCGGCGACTGCGAGCTCGGGTGACAGGTCCCGGTCACTGGTGTCCGCGGGCAGCTCCGCGCAGCGGCCGAAGGCCGCGCCGAGCTCGCCCACCGGCACCACCCCGCGCATCCGCAGGGCGCGTACTGCGCACACCAGCTCGACGGCGAGCATCCGTCTGTAGGCGGAGGTCGCCTCACCCAGCCGCAACGTGGCCTGGCCTGCGAAGCTCGCGTCGTCCTCGATGCCTGCCGAGACGCCGACCGTCTGGATGCTCGACGGCGTCGCGGCAGCGCCGCGAATCGTCGACAGTGCCGATGCCGCAACGTATTCCGCGATCAGTGCCCCGGACGATCCCGGCGTCGCGTCGGCGAGGAAGCGCGGGAGTCCCGTTCCCGGGTCGGTGAGGACGTGGCTCACCCGCGACTGCACGGCCTGCGCCGAGCGCGTGAGGGCGAGCAGTGCCGAGTCCACCGCCAGGACGAGGTATGCCGCGTGGAAGCCGCCGTGGTGCGTCACCTCCCCGCCTGCGGCGGTGGGAGTGAACAGCGGGTTCTCCGACGCGGTGTTCGCGGCCGTCTCCACCACCGACTTGAGGCGCCGCACCGTGTCGAGGACCGGCCCGTGCACCTGGGGCCAGGTGCGCAGGCCGAAGAAGTCCTGCAGGTGGGCGGCCGCACCGGGCTGGTCGGCGAGCAGCTCGCGGACCACGCGCGCCACCTCGCGGGCACCGTGGAACGGTGTCGCCGCAGCGGCGCTCTCACTCACTGCCTCGCGGTTGCCCTGCAACGCAACGAAGTTCAGCCCGCACACGGTGTCTGCGGCGCGCGCGAGCGCGTGCAACGTCGCCGCGTGGAGCCCCGTCTCCGCGATGGCGAACGCGTTCGAGGACATGAGGGGCAGCGCGTCGGCGGACGTCAGGGCCAGGTCGGCGCGCCGCTCGCCACCGGCACGCGGGCGCTCACCAATCAGCGTCAGGCCCACCTCCGCCAGCGCCGTCAGGTCGCCGGTGCCGAGCGAGCCGTGCCGGTGGACCACGGGCAGGTCCGCAGCCGGACCGCCTGCCAGGTCGGCGAGCGCCTGGGCCACAACGGCACTCGCTCCCGAGCCTCCGGCAAGCAGCTGGTTGGCCCGGACCGCCAGTGCCGCGCGGACGACCTGAGCGGGCACATCCTCACCCCACCCGGCGGCGTGCGATCGCAGCAGCCGCAGGCCGTGGTCCACCGCGGAGTCGGTGGTCTCGTCGCGGGCGGCGCCCACGCCCGTGGTGCGTCCGTAGACGGGCTGCTGCGCACTGAGCCGGCCGGCCAGCTCGTGCGACCGGTGAGCCCGCTCGAGGGCATCGGGGTCGACGACGACCCGGGTGCCGATGGCCGCGGCGCGCAACCCGTCGAGGTCGAGGCCGCGCCCGTCCAGCACCAGCTCGCTCACGCCGGCCAGTATCGCGGGCGGGAGCGTCCTCCGGTCGGCTGGGTTAGGTTGAACCGCATGATCGCCTTCGACCAAGTGACGAAGCGCTACCCGGACGGCACCGTGGCCGTCGACGAGCTGAGCCTCCAGGCGCCCAGCGGGAAGATCACCGTCCTGGTCGGGCCGTCGGGCTGCGGCAAGACGACCTCGCTGCGGATGGTCAACCGGATGATCAGGCCCACCTCGGGCACCATCAGCCTCGACGGCCGCGACACCGCCCGCATGAAGGAGTCGGAGCTGCGGCGCGGCATGGGCTACGTCATCCAGCACGCGGGCCTCTTCCCGCACAAGACGGTCATCGACAACATCGGCACCGTCCCCAAGCTCCTCGGGTGGGACGCCAAGAAGACCAACGCCCGCGCGCTCGAGCTCATGGAGCGGGTCGGTCTCGACACGGCATTCGCCAAGCGCTACACCGCTCAGCTCTCCGGCGGCCAGCAGCAGCGCGTCGGGGTCGCCCGTGCCCTGGCCGCAGACCCGCCGGTCATGCTCATGGACGAGCCGTTCA
>JAICSZ010000353.1 GCA_025936615.1 Pedococcus sp.
CCCTCCTGGGCGACGGTGGCCACCAGCGTGCCGTCGGCGCTGAACATCCGGCCGATCCCCAGGCCACGGCCGCCCTGGGCCGATGGCGACTGCTGTGCGTAGAGCAGCCAGTCGTCCACGCTGGCCGGCCGGTGGAACCACATGGCATGGTCGAGGCTCGCCGCCCTGATCCTGGGGTCGCTCCACGCCAGCCCGTGCCGGCGCAGGACCGCCTCGAGGAGGGTGTAGTCCGAGGCGTAGGCGAGCACCGCAGCGTGGACCAGCGGGTCGTCGGGGAGCGGCCCGACCGTCTTCATCCACACGTTCTGCTGCGCGACCTGCTCGGCCGCCGGCTCGACGAACAGGCTGCCCTCGACGTGGCGAAGCTCCACCGGGCGCCGCACGAGGTGCTGTGCGCCGGGGTCGTCGATGCCGCCGAAAACCTCCCGGAGCGACGGCAGCCCGTCCGGTCCCGGCACCTTGGGCATCGGGTCCTGGTGGTCCAGCCCGCCGGCGTCCTCCTGGAAGGAGGTGATCATCGACATGATCGGCAGCCCGTCCTGCAGGGCGTGGACGCGGCGGGTCGAGAACGAGTTGCCGTCGCGCATCCGCTCCACCGCGAAGCGGATCGGCTTGGTGTCGTCGCCGGGGCGCATGAAGTAGCCGTGGAGGGAGTGGATGTGCCGAGCGCCGTCGCCGTCGTCGATGTCTGTCACGGTGCGACCGGCCGCGATGACGCACTGGGCGAGCACCTGGCCGCCGAAGACCCGGCCGTGGGGCATCTTCTGGCTGCGTCCCACGAACACCGTGGCGCCGGCCTCGCCCAGGTCGCTCGAGGGGCCGCCGCCGACACCCTCCACCGTGATCCGGGCGGTGCCCAGCTCCTCGAGGTCGAGGATGGCGAGCAGGTCGGCCAGCGGGTCGAAGTCCGTCACGGACGCGACCCTAGCGTCAGGCCACGAGGGGCGAGCGTTGGCGCCCGGTCGGGCGTGCGGTCATGGCGTCCTGCCACGCCAGCGCGAGACGGTCCACCGCCTCGACGAGCAGCTCGGGGGCGTGGCTGGTGAACGGGATGCGCAGGAACCGCTCCATGCCGCCCTCGACGGCGAACTGGGGCCCTGGTGCGAGCACCAGGCCGTGCCGGTCCGCGGCTGCGGTGACCGCGGTCGACAGCGGGCGAGGCAGCTGTGCCCACAGGCACAGGCCACCAGTGGGTACACGGAACTCCCACTGCGGCAACCGATCTCGCAGTGCCGTGACGAGCACGTCCCTCGACTGCGCCACTGACGCGCGGCGCTCGGTGAGGATCTCCTCGCGGCGGCCGATCAGCTCGAGCAGAACCAGCTGCTCGAGCACCGGGGCGCCGAGGTCGAGGCTGAGCCGCGCACTGAGCAGGTTGGCCATGAGGTCGTGGGGCGCCCGGATCCAGCCGATCCTCAGGCCGCCCCAGAACGACTTGCTCGCGCCCCCTACCGTGACGGTCTGGCGGTGGTGGGCGGCCATCGGGCGCGGAACGGTCACCTCGTCGTCGAGGCACAGCTCGGCGAGCGTCTCGTCGACCACCGCGACCGTGCGGGTGGCGCCAAGGGCGGCGCCAAGCCTGGCCCGGTCCGCGTCGGACATCAGGGCCCCGGTGGGGTTCTGGAAGTCAGGGATGAGGTATGCCGCCCGCGGGGCTGTCTGGCGCAGCGTCGCCTCCGCGCCTGGCAGGTCCCACCCCGTCGACTCGACCGGCAGCGGCACCGCTCGGGCGCCGGAGCGGCGCAGCGTGTCGATGGCGTTCGCGTAGGTGGGGTTCTCCACCATGACGCGGTCGCCGGGGGCCAGCAGAGCCCTCGCGGTGATGGCGAGTGCCGAGAGCGCGCCGGAGGTGACCATCACCTGGTCCGGGGTGGTGGGGAGCCCGCGCGCGGTGAACCAGCCGGCCAGCGCATCCCGCAGCGTCTCCAGGCCCAGTGGCTGGTAGCCAGTGCCCCCGAGGTGTGCCGGCAGGGCGGCGACCGCCGCTTCGTAGGCGGCCATGGTGCCGCTCGGTGCGCTCATCGACGCGCAGGTCAGGTCGATGGAGTCGCCCAAGCGGCTGAGGTCGGTGGGGGACAGGGAGCTGCCCCGGCGGTGCGCGGCGGTGCCGCCGTGACGCTGCCCGAGCCCTGCCGGGAGGTGAGGTAGCCGAGCTCGCGCAACACGGCATACGCCCTGGTCACGGTCGTCCGGCTGACACCGAGCACGCTGGTGAGGTCGCGCTCGCTCGGCAGGCGCGTGCCCGTGGCCACCCGCCCGTCCGCGACGAGCAGGCGGATGCCGTCGGCGAGGCCGCGGTAGGCGGGGGCAGCATCGGTGGCCGAGCCGAGCAACGGCGCGAGGCGGGAGGCGGAGATGGTGGCAGCCATGCAGACCACTTTTGCACGATTGGCTATCGATGAACAGGCCAATTGGCCCCAATCATGGACCGGTGACCAGGACCAGCCTCAGCCCGATGACTCCGCTCGAGCAGCTCCGCGCCGGTCGGACCGTGCGCCGGCTGGTCCAGCTGGCGGTGGGGCTGGTCCTCTACGGCGTCTCCATGGCGATGATGCTGCGCTCCGGCCTGGGACTCGACCCATGGGACGTCTTCCACTCCGGCATCGCCCAGCACCTGCACCTCAGCTTCGGCACGATCGTGATCATCGTGGGGGCCCTGGTACTGCTGCTGTGGTGGCCGCTGCGCCAGTGGCCAGGCCTCGGCACCATCGCCAACGTCTTCGTGATCGGCCTCGCGACCGACGCGACGCTGGCCGTCCTCGACGCGCCACGGCCCATGGTGGCCCGCGCCGCGTTGCTCGTCGGGGGGATCGTGCTCAACGGGCTCGCCGGCGCGTTGTACATCGGGAGCCAGTTCGGCCCCGGTCCGCGGGACGGGCTGATGACCGGTCTGGTGCGCCGGACCGGTCGCAGCTTCCGGCTGGTGCGGACCTCCCTGGAGCTGACCGTGCTGGCCACCGGCTGGGTGCTCGGTGGGGTCGTGGGGGTGGGCACCGTGCTCTACGCGCTGCTGATCGGACCAGTCCTGCAGGTATTCCTGCCCCTGTTCACCGTGCCGCTCGACCGGGCGTCCTCCGAGGCCGCCTCGAACGACCCCGCCTCGACCGACGCCACCACCACCGCCACCATCAACACCGCCACCTCCACCGCCGCTGCGTCGCAGGACGCTCGCTCAGGCGTCGAGGGCCAGGACGAAGGGCAGCACGGCCGGGGCCCCGGCCGCCCGCAGCGCCTGGGCGGCCACGGTGAGGGTCCAGCGCGAGCTCGCCACGTCGTCGACGAGCAGCA
>JAICSZ010000322.1 GCA_025936615.1 Pedococcus sp.
CTCCGATGGTGGCCACGTCGGTGGGGCGTTCCTCATGGCCGCCGGGTGGTCCGTGCTGGCCGCGATCGTGGCCGCCAGGGTCGTCAGAGGCGTCTCAGCGCCTCGCGTCGGCTCGGTCCACTGATCCGCTCGCCGTAGCCGGCCAGGTCGGTGCGCTCCCGAAGGTCAGCTGGCTGAGGACTGCCATGCGGCCTGCCGGACAGCGGGGACGACCGGGTGCGTCACCGGAGCCGGCATGCCCGGAGTGGGTCACGCTGTCGCCCGACGTCCTGGTCAGGACTCGCGTGCAAGCGAAGGGGTGCGGACGGCGAAGGCGATGGCGACGGCCACCAGCCCCAGCAGCGCGCCGACGCCGAAGCCCCAACGGACTCCCGTGCTGAGGGCGCCCACCGGGTCCGCGCCGCCCGTCCCTGCGGCGACGGCACGGGCTGCCATGACGCTCACCACGATCGCGGTACCCGCTGCGGCGGCGACCTGCTGGAGCGAGCCGAGGATGGCGCTGCCGTGGGTGTACAGGTGCGGCGGCAGCACCGAGAGGCCGGAGGTGAAGACCGGGGTGAAGATCGCGGCCAGGGCGACCATCAGCACCACGTGGTCCGCCAGCACGAGCCAGGACGAGGTGTGAGGGGTGACCTGGGTGAACAACCCGAGGCTCACCGCCATGGCGACGGCACCGGGCACGACCAGGCGGGCCGCGCCGACCCGGTCGTAGGCCCGTCCGACCACCGGGCCCAGAAGGCCCATCGCCAGCCCGCCCGGCATGAGCAGGAGACCGGTGCGCAGGGTGCTCAGCCCGAGCACGTCCTGCAGGTAGAGCGGCAGGAGGATCATCGCGCCCATCATGGCCATGAAGGCGGCACACATGAGTGCCAGCGCGACCGTGAACGGCGCGAAGGTCAGGGCGCGCAGGTCGAGCAGGGGTGCCCCGGAGCGCTGGAGCGAGAGCTGGCGCAGGGTGAACGCGACCAGCGCAACCACTCCCGCCGCCGTGATGAGCCACGGCGACACCACGTGGGTCGCACGGCTGCCCTCGCCGAGGCCGCTGAGGCCGTAGACGAGTGCGCCGAAGCCGACCGCTGACAGGGCGACACTCGCCACGTCGATGCGCGACGCCTTCGGTTCGGCGACGTCCACCAGTTCCCGCGCGCCGAACGCGGCCACCAGCCCGGCGACCGGCAGGACGGCGACGAAGATCAGCCGCCAGCTGCCGAGCTGCAGCAGCACACCGGACACCGCGGGGCCGAGCGCCGGCGCGACCGACATGACGAGGGTGACGTTGCCCATGACCCGGCCGCGGTCCCGGGGGGCCACGAGGGTCATCAGGGAGGTCATGAGCAGGGGCATCATGACGGCTGTGCCGCTGGCCTGGACGACCCGTGCACCGAGCAGCACCGCGAAGGAGGGTGCCGCCGCGGCGAGCGTCGTCCCGGTGAGGAAGAGCCCCATGGCAACGCCGTAGGCCGCCCGCGTGGAGACTCGCTGCAGGAACCAGCCGGTGGTCGGGATGACGACCGCCATGGTCAGCATGAACGCGGTCGAGAGCCACTGGGCGCTGGTCGCCGGCACAGCGAAGTCGCGCATCAGGCGGGGAATCGCGTTGACCATGATCGTCTCGTTGAGGATCACCACGAACGTGGACATCACGAGCACGCGCAGCACGCTCGCGGTTCGCGTGGCGCCGTCCCGTTGGTCGGACACCTGCGCCGGCGCTGGTGCCGCCCGGCGCACCAGGGCGGGCTCTTGCGGTCGCGTTACGGTCTCGGCGAGGCACTCGGTCATGCCGGGGTAGACCGGGACCCCCGTGGGAACTCATCGATGGCGGCCGGCGATCTCGCTGGCGGCGGTGGCGTCCCGGCGCAGGATGATGACGGATCGCGTTGCAGCGGTGAGGAATCCGGCGTGACCGGTCGGCCTGAAGCGAGGCGCCCCAGGTGGCGGGCCTGCTTCGAGCCACATCGTCGCCGGCAGCCGTCGACGCAGCCGGGCGAGGGTGGACGACCCACGTGCCGCGGAGCTGGCCGGCAGGCCCAGTCGGGTCCACAGGTCGCGGCCGAGGACCTCGCCCTCGGGGCCGACCAGCCCGTTGGCCTGGGCGCCGATCCACACGAACGCACCCACGGCTGTGTCGTCGCGGTCGCTGCGGTCGAGGAAGCCCGGGTCGGTGGTGAGCACGGTCTCCAGGACGCGGCGCAGCACCGCGCCGAGCTCCGGGTCGGTGAAGGCAGTGGCCGCGTGCCGGTCGCACTCGGCACCGATGGCGGCCGCACGCTCGTGCAGGTGCTCGGGCAGGGCGTCCAGCATCGGTGGTGTGGCGACGCTCGGCTCGTCGGTGAGTGCCGCGAGCGCTGCGGGGCCACCGACCAGCGCCTCGAGCCAGCGCAGCTCGTGGTCGTGCGCGTCGTGGAGGTCGCCGCCGGCCGCCGGGCGACGACGCCTGCCTGTGCCGCCGGACTCCCACGAGCCGTCGGGGCTGTCCTCCACCCAGTGGTCGGCCGGTAGCCCGTCGACCAGGACGAGGTGGGTGACGCGAGGGCGGTGGCCCGTGCCTTCGGGAGGTGCGGACTGCTCGTCAAGCTGCCCCCACCGCGTGCCCCACTCGGTGTCTTCGGGCTCACGATCGGTGGTTGCGGTCCCGGTCATGGCTCCCCCTCATGGTTGCTGGGCCTCGACCCCCAGCGTGGCACCGCGACGGGCGGGCTCCGCCGGGTTGTCCACAGGCACGGGGAGCCGGCCCGGCGGCATACGAGGAGCTTGTATGCCGCCCGGTTCAGGCGGCGCCGTAGCGCGCCTGGGACCGGGCCCGCGCCTTGGCCGCCTCGACCTCGCGGTCCTTGGGCGGGGCGCTCGTGGTGAGGTGGTCGAGCAGGTGCTGGGTGGCGTGGGCGACCTCGGCGACGGCCGCGTCGAAGGCGGCCTGGTTCGCCTGGGAGGGCCGAGTGCTGCCACTCACCTTGCGGACGTACTGCAGGGCGGCCGCGCGGACCTCGTCGGACGTGGCGGCGGGCTCGAAGTTGTGGAGCTGGCGGATGTTGCGGCACATGGGCTCAGGCTACGTCCATCGGCCGTTCGGTGTGACCTGGGTCATGTGGACCGCCCAGGGGCCGACACGCCCGAAAGTTTCTCGGGTCCACACCCGGTGGACGACATCGCCGCAGGTCAACCGGCCGTCACGCGACGGGGCGTCGCGGAATCCACAGGGTTGTCCAGAGGCTGTGCACAAGGGGTGCGGGCGTTCCCCACAAGTTGTCCACCGCTTGTCCACACGACCGGTTTGAGTGGGGCGGGCGGCGCCCATAACGTGAGCCGGTCGCGGGTCGCAGGGTGTGCCGAGCCGGTTGTCGGTGGGGTCTGGTGCACTCAAGTCACACGGTTGTCGTTCGAGCGGGGAGCAGGTTGGCGTGTCCATTGCGGAGCTGAGCACGAGTGCGTTCGGCAGGTCCTCGGACGGACCGCCGGACGAGCGCGTGCCCCCGCAGGACGTGGGCGCAGAGCAGTCGGTCCTCGGCGGCATGCTCCTTTCCAAGGACGCCATCGCCGACTGCGTCGAGGGGCTGAGGAGCACCGACTTCTACCGGCCGGCGCACGAGCTCATCTACGACGCGATCCTCGACCTCTACGGCCGGGGTGAGCCGGCCGACGCCATCACCGTCTCCGACGAGCTGACCAAG
>JAICSZ010000194.1 GCA_025936615.1 Pedococcus sp.
ATTCCCACCACCGGCCCGGCCCGCCGGGTGCACCATTCCTCCATGAGGCACGCCCTCCGGCGGGGTGCACCCGGTGGCCG
This sequence comes from Pedococcus sp., assembly GCA_025936615.1. The sequence continues at coordinate 81 of JAICSZ010000194.1, forward strand.
CGGGTGGTGGGTCCTGGGTGCGCTCGGTCCGGCGCTGCTCCTGCTGACCGGCGCGGCCGCGCTCCTCACGCACCAGCGCTTCAACCTCGACAGCAGCGTGCTCGAGGACGCCTACCCCAACATCGTCTTCGGGTCGCTCGTGCCCCTCCTCGGCGCGCTGGTGCTCAGCCGGATCCCCCGGCACCCGGTGGGGCTGCTCTTCATCGCCACCGGCCTCGCCAGCGCCCTCACCATGGCCGTGTACGCATACGCCCGCACCGAGCTCACGACCCACCCGCTCCCCGGCACCATCGCCGCGGCCTGGGTCTCGGAGTGGATCTGGACGATGGGCCTGATGCCGCTGCTCACCCTGGGCGTCCTGTTGTTCCCCGACGGCCGGGTCGACGGCCGGTGGCGCCGGGTGGTGCTGTGGGTGGACCTGGCCATGGTGGGCCTGAACCTCGTCGCGCACGCGCTGCGCCCGGGTCGGCTGACCAACCACCCGTTCTTCGACAACCCACTGGGCGTGCCACTGCCGCGCGTGCTCTTCGACGTGCTGGGCGTGGGTGCGATGGGGTGCTTCGTCCTGGGGTTCTTCGGCGGGGTGGTGTCCGCCGTGCTCCGCTGGCGCCGTGCCGAGGGCGCCGAGCGGGCCCAGCTGCGCTGGTTCGCCTTCGCCGCTGCGCTGCTGGCGGTCGTCGGCCTCACCCCAGCCTCCCCCTTGGGGGTCCCGCTCACGTTGCTGGCCATCCCGCTGCTGCCGGTCTCGGTGGCCGTGGCCATCCTGCGCCACCGGCTCTACGGGGTCGAGGTCGTGGTCCGTCGCTCCCTCGCCTACGCCGCCCTGACCACCGTCCTCCTGCTGGTGTACGCGCTCGTGGTCACCGGCCTCGGCGCCCTGCTCGGCGGACGGGCGAGCACCGCGGTCGCGGTGGTGGCGACGGGCCTGGTCGCCGTTGTCTTCGCGCCGCTGCGCGACCGCCTCCAGTCCGCCGTCGACCGGCTCCTCTACGGCGACCGCCACGACCCGTATGCCGTGCTGTCAGGGCTCGGTCGCCGGCTCGGCACCGCCGAGGCGGCGCCCTTGGAGGAGGCCGCCGCGACGATCGCGTCCAGCCTGCGGCTTCCCTACGTCCGGGTCGAGGTCGACGGCGACGTGCCCCTCGTCGCCGAGGCCGGCGCGCCCCCGGCGCCCGCGGACGACCTGCACGTCGTCGCGCTCACCTTCCGGGGCGAGGCCCTCGGCCGCCTGGTCGCCGCCCCACGGGGCGCCCGCGACCGCTTCTCGAGCGCGGAGCAGCGGCTCCTCGACGACCTCGGCGGCCAGCTGGGCGTGACGGCCCACGCCACCCGCCTTGCGGCCGCCCTGCAGCGCTCGCGCGAGGGCCTGGTGACGGCGCGTGAGGAGGAGCGCCGGCGGATCCGCCGCGACCTGCACGATGGCCTGGGCCCAGCACTCGCCGGCGTCGCCCTGGGACTGGACGCCGTGGCGCGTCTCTCGGGGGACGAGCCAGTTCGCGCTGCCGGGCTGGCCGCTGAGCTCAAGGTCGAGGTCCAGCAGTCGCTGGCCGACGTGCGCCGGCTCGTGGAGGACCTGCGGCCCCCGGCCCTCGACCAGCTCGGCCTGGTCGGCGCAGTACGACAGCAGGCCCGGCGGCTGGCCGAGCGGGACCCGTCGCTGGAGGTTGCGGTCGAGTCGGCCGGGGTCTTCGAGCTGCCTGCCGCGGTGGAGGTGGCCGCCTACCGGATCGCCACGGAGGCGCTGCGAAACGTGTCGCAGCACGCCGGGGCCCGACACTGCCGGGTCTGCCTGTCCCTCAACGGGTCTGGTGTCCTGCGGCTGGACGTGGAGGACGACGGGGTGGGCTTGGCCGCGGACCGACGGATCGGCGTCGGCCTGACCGCAATGCACGAGCGGGCCGCCGAGCTCGGCGGCAGCTGTCGGGCCGCGGCCGGAGCCTCGGGCGGCACGCGCGTCGCCGCTCTGCTCCCTGTGGGACCGGTGGCGGTGTCGTCGTGATCCGCGTGCTGCTGGCCGACGACCACCCGGTGTTCCGGCACGGGCTCACCGCGCTGCTGGACGCGCTTCCCGACGTCGAGGTCGTCGGCGAGGCGGCGGACGGGGCCGAAGCCGTGGAGCTGGCCCGGCGCACGCGGCCCGACGTGGTGGTCATGGACCTGCAGATGCCGGGGGTCGACGGGGTGAGCGCCACCCGTCAGGTGGTCCAGGAGCTCCCCGGGACGGGGGTCCTCGTCCTGACCATGTTCGAGGACGACGAGTCGGTGTTCACCGCCATGCGGGCTGGCGCTCGCGGCTACCTGGTGAAGGGTGCCGACAGCCCCGAGGTCTGGCGTGCGGTCAGCGCGGTGGCGAGCGGTGAGGCGATCTTCGGGCCGGGAGTCGCGGAACGCGTCCTGGGCTACCTCACCCGCCCGCTGTCCGCCCGTGACGACGTGGTCTTCCCCGAGCTGACCGAGCGCGAGCGCGAGGTCCTCGAGCTGCTCGCCGAGGGCCGCGGCAACAACCAGATCGCGAGCCGGCTGGCCCTCAGCCCGAAGACGGTCCGCAACAACGTCTCCAACATCTTCACCAAGCTCCAGGTGGCGGACCGGTCCGAGGCGATCGTGCGCGCCCGCCGGGCCGGTCTCGGCACGGCCGGGGGCGACCCCCGCTGACCTCGCTGGGTGGCCCTCCTTGGCCCGCGTACCCTCGCGCCATGCCCACTGAGCGCCGCGCGTCAGCGATCGCGGGACGCGGCATCTTCACCGACCGCGCCCTCGCGAGCGGGTCGGCCGTCGACGCTGACCCAGAGCTGCTCAACCACTCCTGCGACCCGACGCTGGCATGGGTGGACGGGGGCGGGCGACTCGTTGCCCTCCGTGACGTCGCCGCGGGGGAGGAGCTGACGATGGACTACGCGACGCGCACCACGGATCCCTCCATGCTGCTGCGCTGCCACTGCGAGACCTACCGGTGCCGGCAGATGGTCACCGGTGACGACTGGCAGATCCCCGAGCTCCAGCGCCGATACGTCGGCCACTTCACACCGGAGGTCCAGCGCCGCATCGACGCGCTGCCCACCCGCCCCTGAGTTTTTGAAGGGTCGCTGTCGCCATGGCAACGGGGATCCTTCAAAGACCCGCACCGAACCGACCCGCGCCGAACCGACTCACGCCGAGCCGGCGAGGCCCACGTCGGTGTCCGCATCCGCGTCGGCGTGGGCGATGTGCCCGAGCTGGCGCCACACGCACACCAGCGTCACGCCGGAACCGATGAACGCGAACCAGAACGGCGCCGCCGCCCCGAAGCGCTCGGCGATCACACCACCGAGCAGCTGTCCGACGAGCAGCCCCACGACGAGCCCCAGCCAGTACACGCTGCCGACCCGTCCCTGGTACTGGTCCGGCGTGGCGCGCTGGCGCACCGCGGACGACAGGGAGCCCCACACGAAGGCGTAGCCGCCGAACACCACCATGATGGCCAGCGCCACCCACAGCGCCGTCGTCAGCGCGAGCGCCAGGTGGGTCAGCACCTCGAGGCTGAGGCACACCTTCATCAGCCGCGCCAGCGGCACGCGGGCCTCGAGCCGCCCATATGACAGCACGGAGGCGATCCCGCCGACGGCGGAGGCGGTGGTGAGCAGGCCGAAGCCGACCGCGTCGACCCCCAGCCGCTCCTGGGCCCAGTAGACGAGCACCCCCCACGGCGCACCCCAGGTGATGTTGAAGATGAGGATGACCAGGGTGAGCGTTCGGATCGGGGCGTTGCCCCAGATCCACCGCAACCCGTCGAGGACGTCGCGGCCGAGGTGCTGCCGGGGGAGCTCCTGCGCCGCCTCAGGCTGGGGGAGCCGCACCTTGCTGAACAGCCCGGCGGCGAGCAGCACCACGGCCCCTTGGACGCCGAACGGCACGGCCGAGCCCAGCGCGAACAGGCCCGCCCCCACCGCGGGTCCGATGAGCTGGTTTGCCACGAGGAAGCCGGACATCTGCCTCGCGTTGCCGAGTCCGAGGTCGGCCTTCGCGACGATCATGGGCAGGACGGCCCGCCACCCGGTGTCGGCAAAGACCTCCGCGACCCCGACCGCGAACAGGGCGACCAGCAGCACGCTGATCGAGATCGCCCCCGTCACGATCGCGGCGACGAGCACCGTGAGCACGACGGCGCGCAGGAGGTTGGCGAGCAGCACCATCCGGCGACGGTCGACGCGGTCCGCCAGCGCACCGGCATACAGGCTCAACAGGAGTCCCGGCACCCGCTGGACTATCGCGGCGGAGGCGATCAGCGTCGGGCTGCGGGTCTGGGAGGCGACCAGCAGGGGACCGGCGGCGAGCGCGATGCCGTCACCGAGCTGGCCGACCCACGAGGAGGCGAGGTTCCACCGGAACGCCGTGCCCATCCGCGGTGGCGCGATGACGTCCAGGACCTTGCTCACAAGCGCACGAGCCTAGTCCCGGGGTCGGCGCAGTCGCGCCCGGATTTCCGCAGGTGCCGCCGCAGGCCGTAGCATGGGGCCACGACCGGTCTCGTGCCGGTCGAATTCGCGCGTCTTCCGCCCGCCGACTCGGTCCGCCGACGAAGCGGGGGCGCACCACAGCAGTCCGGCCAGTGTGCCGGTGGGGTGCGTTGCAGGCGCCAGGCAGGTGGCCGGGACCACGGTTCGTGGTCGTGGACACCGACGCAACTGACAACCACACACAAGGGAGAACAACGGCATGGCCGTCGTCACCATGCGCCAGCTCCTCGAGAGCGGCGTCCACTTCGGGCACCAGACCCGTCGCTGGAACCCCAAGATGAAGCGCTTCATCATGACCGAGCGCAACGGCATCTACATCATCGACCTGCAGCAGGCGCTGACGTACATCAACAACGCCTACGACTTCGTCAAGGAGACCGTCGCGCACGGCGGGTCGATCATGTTCGTCGGCACCAAGAAGCAGGCCCAGGAGCC
>JAICSZ010000351.1 GCA_025936615.1 Pedococcus sp.
GACCACGGTCTCCGGGATCATCGGCAGGTAGATGGCCACCCGGTCGCCCTTGCCGATCCCCAGTGACTCCAACGCGTTGGCCGCCTTGCAGACATCACGCTGGAGGTCGGCATAGGTGATGGTGCGGGTGTCGCCGCCCTCGCCCTCGAAGTGGAAGGCGACACGGTCGCCGTTGCCCGCCTCGACGTGCCGGTCGACGCAGTTGTGGGCAGCGTTGAGCTCACCACCGACGAACCACTTCGCAAAGGGCGCTCCGCTCCAGTCGAGGGTCTCGCCGAAGTCCTTGGACCAGGTGAGCAGCTCGCGGGCCTGCCCCGCCCAGAACCCCTCGAGGTCCTGCTCGGCCTCGTCGTAGAGCGCTGCCTTCCCGTTGGCCTGGGCGGCGAAGCCTGCACTGGGCTCGTACGACGTGGTCTGGGACACGGGTCTCCTCCTGGCGACGGCGAGCCGCCACGGGTGGCAGCGGGATGGGCCCAGCCAACACGGAAGCCGCTCGCGGTTCAAGGTCGGCTGGTGGCGCACCGGGCGGCCGGTTGCCCGGGGCGTCGGACGGCTGGCGGGCGCGCCCAGCGGCTACCCTCGCGGCGTGAACCGCGCACCGGAGGTCGACCCGGGGACCGACGCAGAACGCGCCCGCCCAGGCCTCTCCCAGCGGGTCCGCGAGGGTGCGCGTCGCGCCTGGCCCCAGCTCGCGGTGTTGCTCGGGGCGCTCCTGTGGTGGCCGGCCGGCTTCCTCGGGGTCGAGTCCTGGTTGCACCTGCCCGCGCGCACGCTCGACGGTGACGTCCTGTTCCTCGGCGCGACCGCCGCCGCGGCGTCGGTCTCCCTGCTCGTCCGCTCGCCGTGGCCCCGGTTCCTCGTCGTGCTGGTGTTCAGCGGGATCGGCTGGCTGCTCAGCGCGATGCACTCCGACACCCACCCCGACGAGCGGCAGTCCCTGGCCATCCTGCTCGGGCTCGGCGCGTTCGTCGGCATCGCCCTCGGCGCCCGCGGGCACAAGGGACCGCTGGGCGCGGCCACGGTGCTCGCCATCGTTGCCGGGCTGTCGCCGGCGACCTGGCCACACGGCATACCACTGGCAGTCGCACTGGCCATGCCCTTCGCGGTGGCGACGTGGCAGCGGGTGGCTCCCACCCTGCTGAGCATCGCGCGGATCCTGTTGACCTGGCTCGTCTTCGCGCTCGCAGCCGCAGCGCTGTCCCGCGCCTGGGACGTGCTGCACCCCAGGATGAACGTCGGGTCTCGACGCGGCGAGGCCCGGCTCGTCCTCGGCTCGGCGTGGGACTACGTCCGGACCACGTGGTGGCAGCACTCCGAGCAGCTGCTGGGTGACTACGTCCAGTGGTTCTGGGTCGCCGCCACCCTGGCCGTCGTCATCGTGACCGTGCGGGCGCTGACCGGGGGCCTGTCGAGGCGGTCAGCGCCCGTGCACGACCAGCCACCTACCAGCGGTGCGCCACGTCGATGACCAGGCGGCTGCCGGTGCCCGGTCCGTCGAGGGTGAAGGCCCGGAACGGCAGGCGAGCCCGCACCCCGAGGCCCAGTGACGTCTGGCCCTCGAACGTCCCGGCCCACGCGACCTGCTCGAAGGTCCGGTAGCCCGTCACGTCGACGACGTCGGTGCGGCTGGGGGGCGTGAAGCTGGCGCTGCCGCTCGAGGTGTAGGCCGGTGCCTTCGCGACAACCAGCAGCTTGGCGCCACCGCGAAGCGGCACGAGCGCGCCCCGCCCCTCGGTGTAGACGTTGCTGACGTACTTGACGGTGTAGCCCGGCGCCCGGCCGCGCAGGTCGACGACGAGCCGGTCGTAGCAGGTGTGCCGTCCGGCGCGCACGTTGGCGACCGGCCCCTGCACCATGGTCGAGGTGCTCTTGGCCAGGGAGCCCCACCGGATACCGCAGTACGGCGCGGCCTGCGCCGAGGAGGTGGCGGCGGCGACGGGGAGCACCCCGGCGGCGACGGCCACGACGAGCGACCGGATGGCCAGTCGAGATCGTGGAGACTTGGTGGTGTTCATGGTGTCCTCCCTTCGGGACACACCAATGACGCAACGGCCCTGCCACAGGTTGACAGGCAGTTCGGGTATGCCGGCTTGGGCGCCATCGGTGCGCCGCCCACCCTGGGTGCCGACGCGGCATACCGGACAAACACGGTGCCGCGCCCCCTGTGCGGGGACGCGGCACCGTGGCCTTCGGCGGAGCGGGCGCTAGTGCGCGACCGCCTTCTCCGCACCGTGACCGGTGAGGGAGCGCACCTCCATCTCGGCAAACTTCTGCGGGTCCGAGCGCTCCTTGCTGGTGATGGTCCCGAGCCAGCCGAGGAAGAACGACAGCGGGATCGAGACGATGCCCGGGTTGTCGAGCGGGAACCAGCTGAAGTCGACGTTCGGGTCGGTGATCATCGACGGCGACAGGCCGGTCACCGGGTCGGCCGGCTTGCCGGAGACCACCGGGCTGAACACGATCAGCGTCACCACCGAGATCAGTCCGCCGTAGAGCGACCAGAGCGCGCCGCGGGTGTTGAACCGCTTCCAGAACAGCGAGTACAGGATCGTCGGCAGGTTGGCGCTCGCGGCGACCGCGAAGGCCAGGGCGACGAGGAACGCGATGTTCTGGTCCTTGGCGAAGACGCCGCCGACGATGGCCAGGGCACCGATGACGACAGCGGTGATCCGGGCCACCCGCACCTCTGCGTCGGCCCCACCGACTCCCTTCTTGATCACCTGCCCGTAGATGTCGTGGGCGAGGCTGGCACTGGCCGTGATCGTCAGCCCGGCGACCACGGCCAGGATCGTGGCGAACGCGATCGCGGATATCAACCCCAGCAGGATCTCTCCCCCGAGGTGGAACGCGAGCAACGGTGCGGCCGAGTTGGCCTTGCCCGGTGCCGCGCTGATCTCCGCGGGCCCGACGAGGGCGGCCGCGCCGTAGCCCATGACCAGCGACAGCAGGTAGAACAGGCCGATCAGCCAGATCGCCCACTCGACCGACTTGCGCGCCTCCTTTGAGGACGGGACGGTGTAGAACCGCATCAGCACGTGCGGCAGCCCGGCGGTCCCGAGGACCAGGGCCAGCGACAGCGAGATGAAGTCCACCTTGGTCAGGTCGGACTTGCCGTACTTCAGGCCGGGGCCGAGGATCTTCTCGCCCGCCTTGGGGGAGCTGTCCACGGCGGCGCCGAACAGCGAGGACAGGTTGAACCCGAACTTGCCGAGCACCCAGACGGTCATGACGATCGAGCCGGCGATGAGCAGGCTGGCCTTGACGATCTGGACCCAGGTCGTGCCCTTCATCCCACCGATGA
>JAICSZ010000432.1 GCA_025936615.1 Pedococcus sp.
GCCGGTGTCCACGCGCAATCCACGGCCGCCGACATGGACCTCATGGGTGTCGGCGTGGCCGCCGAGCCGGGGACCGGCCTCGTAGAGGGTCACCGGTCCGGCCTTGCCCAGCACGTGGGCCGCGACAAGTCCGGCGACGCCGCTGCCGATGACGGCGTGGCGAGCTCCAGGCACCTGAGGTCCTTCCGTTGCGAGAATGTTCACGGGTGCTTCGGCACCGCGATCGCCACGGATTGCTGGCCGACGCGAGGACCTCGCGACCAGGCTTTTCCCACTTCGGGCAATCCGTACGCAGCACTGCGTCGAACACCGGCCAGAAGTCATCAACCGCCATTCGCCTCACAGGCCCCGGACGGGCACACTGGTCGACGGTCGACCGGGCCCGACAGGTCCTTGATGTCGCCAACATGTGGAGAGGAGCGCACCCCCGTGGTGGTACCCGTTCCCTCCGACCCCTCGACGGGGCCTGTCGCCCCGCCGGCACGGCCCGGGGCGGGCGACCAAGGCGCCCTCGCCACGCTGCTGCGTGCTTGTGCACGCGGTGACGAGGATGCCTTCGCGCAGCTGTACGACGCCGTCTCCGGGCGCCTGTACGGCTTGGTCCTGAGGGTGGTCCGGGACCCGGCGCAGTCCGAGGAGGTCAGCCAGGAGGCCTTCATCCACATCTGGCAGCAGAGCGCGCGCTACGACCCGCAGAGGGGCAGCCCCCTGGCGTGGATGCTGACGATCGCCCACCGTAAGGCGGTGGACCGGGTCCGCTCCGCGCAGGCTGCCAGCGACCGGGAGCACCGCTTCGGCTCGAGCAACCAGGACCGCAGCTTCGACCAGACCGCGGAGAAGGTGGAAGGCAGGCTGGAGGCGCAACGCGTGCGTAGAGCCCTTGACTCCCTGACCGTCGCCCAGCGTGGTGCCATCGAGCTCGCCTACCTCGGTGGCTACACGCACACCGAGGTGGCGGTCCTGCTCGACGTGCCACTGGGGACCGCCAAGACCCGGATCCGCGACGGGCTCATCCGCTTGCGAGACACCTTGGGGGTGGCCACGTGACCGCCGACATCCACAGCCTCTCCGGCGCGTACGCCGTCGATGCCCTCGACGACACCGAACGCGCAGACTTCGAGCGCCACCTGGCAGAGTGCCCCGAGTGCAGGGCGGAGGTGGCCAGCCTGCGCGAGACCGCAGCCGGCCTCAGCGCGCTGACCCAGACGACTCCGCCCGCCTCCATGCGCGACGCCGTCCTCGCGGGTGTGCGCACCGTCCGCCCGCTCCCGCCGTTGCCCCCGCAGACGCCGCAGGCTCCCGAAGCCCCTGACGTCCGCGCGGTCGGACAGGTCGTGCCGCTGCGTCGCCGTCCCGCCGTGTGGTTCGCCGGGCTCGCCGCCGCCGCCCTCCTCGTCGTCGGCGGCCTGGCCTGGAGCCCGTGGCAGCACCAGACGCCGCCCACGCCCCAGGCCGTCGCCCAGCGTGTGCTCAACGCCAACGACGCCCAACGGGTCGAGACCACGGTGGATGGCGCCCGTGCCACGGTCGTGCGCAGCGAGTCGGTGGGTCGCGCCGTCCTGGTCGCGAGCGACATGCCTGCGCCCCCGCCGGGCAAGGACTACCAGATGTGGCTGGACCTCCCGGGGCGCGGCATGGTCAGTGCGGGGCTGCTCCCGCACGGATCCAGCGCCACGCTCACCTACGTGTTGCAGGGTGACGCCTCACGGGCGACAGCCGCCGGCATGACCATCGAGCCGGCAGGTGGATCCACCGCTCCCACCACCACACCCCTGGCGCTTTTCTCCTTCTGAGGTGGGCGCCGAGACCGACTCACACGGTCGGTCGACGGGTGCGTGAGGCGGCTCCGGGCGGCATGTGGGCCATCCAGCGCGCCGAGGTCCCTTCGTGAGCGTTCAATGGGGTTGTCGGCGGCGACCAGCTGCACCGGCGCGAGAGCTGAGGGAGCGGCATGAAGCTTGGACTGCACATCTCGGACTTCACCTGGGACGGGGGGCCCAACGCGCTGCGCGACAAGCTCGGTGACGTTGCTGCCCGCGCCGAGCAGGCGGGGTACGACCGCGTGAGCGTGATGGACCATGTCTGGCAGATCGCGCACCTGGGTCCGCCGGAGCACGAGATGCTCGAGGCGTACACCGCACTGGGCTACTTGGCCGCGAGGACCGAACGGGTCAAGCTGCTCACGGTGGTCACGGCCGTCGTGTACCGCGACCCCGGGCTGCTGGCCAAGTCCGTCACCACCCTCGACGTCCTCTCCGGTGGTCGCGCCATGCTCGGCATCGGCGCCGCCTGGAACGAGGAGGAGTCCCGCGGGCTGGGGCTGTTCTTCCCGTCCACGGCGGAGCGGTTCGAGAGGCTCGAGGAGGCGCTGCAGATCTGCCTGCAGATGTGGTCGGACTCCGACGACGCGTACGAAGGCGCCATCTGGCAGCTGGAGCGGACCATCAACTCGCCGCAGAGCATCACGCGCCCGCACCCGTACCTGCTGATCGGCGGCGGTGGCGAGA
>JAICSZ010000026.1 GCA_025936615.1 Pedococcus sp.
CTCGTCGGTGGCGGTGGTGCTCACTCGGCTACAGCCCCTTGTGGTCGAAACGGAGGTGCACCGCAAGATGCGGTGTTCGCTTGCTGCAACTGATCGTACGGCGCGAATGTTCCGGCGGCCGCGCGGCAGGCCGGTGGTGAGGCGTGTCCGCGTGGCGGGAGTGGCTTCAGGGCAGGCTGACCGGTCCGGCGAGGGGGCTGGTGTGGCCTGCGGTGCAGGTGCGACGCACGGCGAAGGCGGTCTGTCCGGTGCCGGAGCTCACCACGAGCACCACGGCCTGGCTTCCCTCGAAGGTGGCGAGGTCGGCCATGACCCGGCTGGCGGGCTCGAGGTGCAACGCGTCGAGGCACGGCTCGAGCCCGACCGGTGTGCCTGCCGGCCCGATCGAGGGCGACTCCGCGGCGAGCGGCGCGAGCGGGTGGCCGGGCTGGTCGACGAAGGCCTGCACCTGACGGGTGAAGTCCTTGGCCGTGTATGCCGTGTTGGTCTGGTAGATGGTCACCGCGCCACCGGGGGCCGCCATCTGCTTGTCCGAAGCGGACCCACCGTCGGCAGCGCCCGGGGTCGACCCGGCTGACGAGCCGGCCGACCCACCGGCGAGGCCCTGGGCGCCGCTGCCCGCCTCCTGGGATTGCGCCCCCGCAGCCGAGGAGCTCTGGGTCGTCGACCCGCCCAACGACGCCAGCACACCGCCGGGGCCGGTGCCGGTGACCAGGGCGGGCACGGCGACCGCTGCCACCGCGACAGCGGCCGCGGCCAGGCCGAACCGGCGCCAGGTCCGGCGCCGCTCGGCGAGGCTGACCACCCGGGAGCCTGCGCGCGCTTCCTGCTCCGCGGCGATCGAGGCGTTGATTCGGTCGACGACGTGGCTCGGCATGGGCCCCGGGTCGGCCAGCCCGGCAAGCAGGGCACGCACGCCCGTGGGGTCGTCGAGGTCCTCGGGCCGGTCGGGCGTGGTCGGCGTGCTCACCACGACACTCTCCAGACGTCTCGGGTCGGGCGGGTTGGCTGTGCGGGTCCGGGGGCGTCGTGCAGCCCCGAACGGGCTGGCACGACGCCGGGAAGACACCTGTAGGACGTCATGGCTGCTGCGATGGTTCCCCGTGGGCACCGGCCTCGCGCCCGCCCAGCAGGGCAGCCATGGCCTCGCGGCCTCGGCTGCACCGCGACTTCACCGTTCCCTCGGCCACCTCGAGCACAGCGGCGGCCTCGGCAACCGACAGCCCGTGCATGTCGACGAGCACCAGTGCCAGCCGCTGGCCCTCGGGCAGCCTGTCCAGCGCCTGCCGTACGTCGAGCCGCGCCTCGACCGCGGAGTGGTCGTCGCGGCGGTCTGCGAGCTCGCGCTCGGGCAGCTCGCTCGTGGGCCGGTCGCGGCGCAGCCGGTCGAGGCAGGCGTTGACGACGATCCGGTGCAGCCAGGTCGTCACGGCGGCGTCACCGCGGTAGGACGCGGCCCGCCGAAAGGCAGAGATGAACGCGTCCTGCACGCAGTCGGCGGCCAGCTCGCGGTTGCCCGTGGTCCGCAGCGCCACGGCCCACATCCGGTTGCGGTGCCGGCGGAAGATCTCGCCGAACGCGTCGGGGTCACCCTCGACGTGCAGCCGCATCAGCTCCCGGTCATCCCTCTTCTGGAGCGGCGTGCCCCCCACGGCTGTCTGCCTCCCGAGCCGCGACGGTCAGGAGACCGTGACCTCGGCGAGCGTGGCGCGGTACCGGCCGTCGTCCACCTTGGACAGCTTGGTGAACCAGATGAAGACGTACTGCCCGTCGATCGTCTTGTCGGCGCGGATGGTCACGGTGCCGGACTTGTCCGAGGAGCTCCCGAGCTTGTCGTCCGCGGCGAAGGAGTTGCGGTCCGCCCCGACGTAGACGGTGACGTCGGAGGCAGTGGGCAGGTCGAGCACCACCGTCGACACCTTGCCGGTCTGCCCGAGGTCCACCCGCAGGCCGACACCCTTCTTCAGGCCGCCGAGACCCGCCGAGGCGTAGCCCTCCGAGCTCCAGTAGGTGCTCTTCTTCCCGTCGAAGACCCGCGCGGCCTCGCTGTTGCGCTCGGAGCCGTCACCCTCGGGGTCGAACCCGGTCACGCTGAGGATCGGGAGCTCCTTGGCCTGCTGCTCCTGGCCGCCGCCGGATGGCGTCACCGTCGCAGTCGGCGCGGTGACCGTCACCGTGCCGCCCGCCTTCGGGGTGTCGTTTCCGAGGGGGTTCTTGATGCCTGAGCCGATCTGCGAGACCCCGTAGACACCGAGGACCGTCGCCACCACGAGGAACGCGGCGATGATGGCCAGCACCAGCTTGGACTCGTCCTTGGTCGGCTTGGCCGCGGTCTCGGGCGGCAGCATCGGGAGCGGAGGCTCGAGCCGGTCGTCGTCGACGAGGGCGTCGTCGAGGCTGATCCGGCGCTGCTCCGCGCGTTCCTCGGCGGCCCGGCGAAGCTCCCGACGTTGGGCCGCCTTGTCGGCCTGCGCCTTGGCGAACGTGCCAACCCGCTCCGCGGCGACTCCCGCGGCGTGTCCCGCCGCGTGCCCCGCGGTGCCGAGGGCGGAGCCCACCGCGCCCGCGGCGGCAGCGGCACCGGCTGCGGCTGCGGCGCCCCGCCCCGACTCGTCCTCGCCATGGGCGTCCTCTGGTATGCCGCGTGGCTGGTCGTCGTGGCCCGGGCCACCCTTGCTGGGCGCGGACTTCTCGGACGGAGCGACCCCTGACCGGGCAGCCGGGTCGAACCGCAGCGGCGTGGTGGTCTCGTCGGCGCCGGGGTGCGCGTGGCCGACGGCCGGCTGCATCCCGCCGGGCGGGGCGATGTCCGGCCGGTGCTCGTCGGCAGCCAGCGGCTCATGCTCGTGGGGGTCCTGCCACCCACGCTGCAGGTCGTCGACGGGGAGCGCGATGGTCGGGGAGAGCGTGTCCTCGCGCGGCGCAGCCGCCAGCCCCTCCACCGGGGTGCTCGACCACGGCGCGATCTGGGTGGCGAAGTCGCCAGGAGTCACCGGACCCTGGTCCTCGTTGAGGGTGAGCCGGCACAGGGCGTCGAGGTCGCCGGGCACGCCGGCCGCGATCTCCGAGGGCGCCGGCACGCCGCCGACCAGGTGCGGTGCGGACTCCATGCCCGGCACGGGGCCCGGCAGCGGCCAGCGACTGGTCAACGCGGCATACGCGATGGCCACGACGCCGACGGCGTCCAGCCTAGAGGCAGCGGTGGAGTCGTCGACCTCCTCGGCCCCTGCGAGCGCGGCAGCGGTGGCCACGCCACGCAGCTTCACGGTGCCGTCGTGCGCACGCAGCACCGAGCTGGGGGTGAGCCGAAGGTGGTGCAGGCCCCTGGCGCGCGCTGCCTCGAGGCCGGTCGCGACCTCGCCGGTCACCCGGCGTGCCTCCTCAGCGGGCAGCCCGCCCTGCTCGAGCAGGTGGGTCAGGGTGCTGGCTTCGGGCAAGGCCTCCTCGACGAAGAAGCCCACCCCGTCGGAGCGGCCCACGTCGAGGACTCGCACCAGCCGGGAGTTGTCGAGCCCGGCAGCGCGGCGGGCGGCGTCGAGGACGGTGTCGGCGTGGGAGTCCTGCTCGGTGAAGCACACCACCACCACGTCGCGCTCGAGGGTCGTGTCGTGGGCGGACCAGCGCTCTGCGCGGGGCAGCTGCTCGAGCCGGCGCTGCACGGCGTACCGGCCACCAAGCAGGGTCGATGGGCCTACCCCGTGCACACTGCCTCCCGCCGTCGACTCCGCCCCGGACGCAGGTGGGCGCCCCGGTGCGTTGTCATCCTATGGGGCGGGACTGGCCGGCGGCCGTTTGCGCAGCCGTCGCAGGACCGGGTCGAGCAGCTGGTCCACCTCCTGCACCTGCATCACGTGAGCGAGCCCGAGGGCGACCGCCAGGAAGACCCCGCCACCGACGGCGAGCTGCAGGACTGCCTCGACGAACCGGCCGAGCCCCAGCCGGCCGATCCCCGCCACGACCGGCCAGGCCACCACGGCGCCCGCCAGGGAGGCGGCGACGAGCCGCACGTACAGCCGCGTCGTCGTCCGCAGCCGCAGCAGCCCGAACCGGCGTCGCAGCAGCCAGAATCCGAGAGCCGCCGCAACGAGGTTGCTCGCTGTCTGCCCGATCCCGACCAGCACGCCCGCGCGGGCCGGGTCGACGAAGAAGGCTGCGATGTTGACCGCCGTGGCGACGCCCGTGACCACGAGCTGCAGGAAGAAGGGGGTCTTGGCGTCCTCGTAGGCGTAGTACACGCGCTGGATGAGGTAGAGCCAGCCGAACGGCAGCAGACCGAGCATCATCGCGATCATCACGGCGGCGATGGCGTGCGCCTGCGGGTCGGAGTTCCGGAAGAAGACGAGCCGCGCCGCGGCCGTCCCCAGGAGCACCGCGGCGACGGTGCCCGGGACGAGGAGGACGGCCGGCATCCGCAGCCCCCGACCCAGGTCGTCGACGACGGCGCGGGTGTCCCCCGCGTGCGCGGCAGTCGACATGCGGGTGAACAGGGCGGTGACCAGCGAGAGCGTGATCAGGGAGTGGGGCAGCATGAAGAGCAGGAACGCGCCGCTGTAGGCGGCCTTGCCGGCCCCGACAACGCCGGAGGCGGTCATCAGGTCGTTGGCGCGGGTGAGCACCTTCGAGGTGACCACGAAGCCGAGCTGGCTGACCCCGAGGGCGGCGAAGGTCCACAGCGCCACCCGCGACGCCGAGCGCAGGCCGACCCCGCGGAACCCCCAGACCGGCCGGAACCGGAAGCCGCCGCGACGCAGGGGCAGGACCAGCGCCAGCGACTGCACGACGACACCGAGGGTGGCCGTGCCGGCCAGGACCCAGACCATGTCACTGGTCCACTGACCGACGCTCGGCTGGTGGGGGGCGATGGCGGCGAACCACACGAGGCCGCCGACGGCGACGATGTTGGCCAGTGCCGGCGCCCACATGTATGCCGCGAACTGGCCGCGGGCGTTCAGCACCTGACCCAGCACGGTGTAGAGGCCGTAGAAGAAGACCTGCGGCAGGCAGATCAGCGCGAAGGCAGTGGAGAGCGTGATCGTCCGGGAGTCCCACCCCTGGGAGAACAGCCGGACCAGCAGCGGGGCCAGTGCCGTGACCACCAGGGTCGCTCCCGCGACCACGGTCAGCGACAGCGTCAGGAGCCGGTTGACGAAGTCGTGCCCGCCGTCGTCGTGGGTGGCCGCCTTGGTGATCTGGGGGACGAGCACCGCGTTCAACACGCCACCGGCGAGCAGCAGGTAGAACTGGTTGGGCAGCGTGTTGGCCACGTCGAAGGCGTCACCGGACAGACCGGTCCCCACGATGCCGAGCAGCAGTGCGGTCCGCAGGAACCCGAGCAGGCGCGAGACCGCTGTCCCCGCCGCCATCGCGGCGCTCGACCGCGCGAGGCTGCGCTCGCTGCTCTGCGCCTCGCTCATGCGGTCCTCTCCGGCACGGCCGGGAGCGGCTCGGCCGTCTGGCGCGGGCGACGGCGCACCGAGCGCCAGATGCCGAGGACCAGGATGACACCGGCGAGGCCGCCGAGTCCCCAGTAGATCCAGTCCCCGGTCGGTGTGACACGCACCTGCACGTTGGCGCCCTGGCCCACGACGGTCCCGTCGGGGGTCGTGAGGGTCGTTCGCAGCGGCACCAGCCCTGCGGCGAGGGCGGTGACCCGGAGGCTGACGGTGGCCCGGCTCCTGGGGCCGATGTGCAGGATCGAGGGCGGGCTGTCGATGCGCAACCGCGGGTTGGCGGCCTCGACCGTCAGCTTGACGTTCTTGACCGGCACCTCGAGGGAGTTGGTGACGGTGATCTGCAGCCGGCCGCTGTCGGCGAGGAAGTTGATGTTGCCGGCTGCGACCTTGACCGCCGAGGTGGTCTCGTCCGCTGCCTTGGAGACCTGCCCGTTGAGGGTCTGCCAGGCGGTGGGTGCGTCGCGCCAGCGGGTCGAGGCGAGCTGCTCCGCCGCGCGGGTCCACGTGCGGGCGAACTTGTCACCGTCGTCGCGGATCTGGGCGACGCCCTCGACCGTCTGCAGGGTGTCCTCGAGCCCCCGCAGCCGGGAGGCGGTCAGCACCGGCGGATGGGCGGGCGAGGCCTGCGGCAGCGGCCGGGTCACCGGCGCGGCGGGGGACGGAGCGGCACGGCGAGCCTGCGCCAGCTCGGCATCGGTCGTCGTGGTCGCCAGCCAGGGGATCGCGGCGGCAGTGGCGAAGAACGCCCTGGCGGCGGCCGGGTCGGGGTTGAAGGAGCGGGGTGCGGCGACGAGGACGCTGCGCCCCGAGGTGCCGGGCAGCTCGTTGAGCAGCGACACGGACTCGGCGAGGAACTGCTGGCCGCTCAGCACGCCCTCCGCCGGTGAGGTGGTGCGGGACAGCAGCCGGCTCAGCGAGTCGTCGTAGGTGAGCAACGCCAGCCCACCCTGGCTGCGCTGGGCGGCACCCGGCGTGGTCCCGCCCAGCCCGTTGTCCAGGGCTGACGCGGCGGTGACCTGGGCAGCGAGGGCCGGAACCCGGAACATCCGCCGCAGCCCGCCCTCTCCCGCCGCCGTGTAGGCACCGCCCGCGGGCCAGGCGATGTCCGCCCGGCCGCCGAGGGCGTCGGCCACCGGCGCGGCACGGGCGACCAGGGACTGCATGAGCCCCTCGCCCAGGGCGCTCGAGGCGACGGCCGCGAGGTCGGCGTCGGTGTCGGGGAGCACCCCCGGTCCGTGCTGCGCCGCCATCGACTCGATCTGGTTCTGCGTCGCCCGCCGGAGGGACTGCTCCTGCTCACCGGTCCCGTCGCTGTGCGCATCCTTGAGGAGGGAGGGAGTGAGGGTGGGGTCGATGGCCCAGGTGACGGCGGCCTCGTGCGTGGCGGCCAGCACCCTGGAGACCCGCGAGCCCTCGCCGAGGGCGCTCGCCCAGGCGTTCTCGCGCGCCGGTCCGGCGGGCCCGAACAGGTTGGGGTCGGGGTCAAGGGTCAGTGGCACCGCCCAGGCCAGTGCCATCGGCTGGTACTGCTTGACCCGCTGGTACCCGGCGAAGGTTCGCACGGTCGCCCCGGCAGCCTCGACGCTGAGCGGGAGGGCACCGTAGGTGGCGGCCCCCTTGGAGGCCAGCCCCTTGACCTTGACCTGGAACGGCTGGCTCTCGCCGGGGGCCACCGAGGTCGTCATTCGGACACGCGCCACCTCGGTACCCAGGGCGGGCCCGGTCTGCGTGGCCCAGGCCTGCACACCGGCGCGGTCCATCCGGGTGTCGGCCGGGCCGAGGACCACCCGCACGATGGGCCGGTCGAGTGCTGCGGTCCCCTCGTTGTGCAGGTCTCCTGAGACGACCAGCTGGTCCTGTGGCCCGAGGACGGTGGGGGAGAGGGAGGCCAGCGTCAGGGACGCGGTGGCGGCCACGGCGGCCGGGAGGGTCGAGGTGGGAGGCCCGGCGGGGTCCGCGCGGGCCGTTGTCGGGGGTGCCCCGAGCAGGGGCAGCGCGATGGCAGCCGCGGTGACCACGCGGCATACGGCGAAGCGACCCATCACCCGTCCCCGGACAGGCGTGCCCATGCCTGCCGCGCGATGCGCCTCTCGTTGGGGAAGGTGAGGTGCTCGTGCGCCTCGCGCAGCGGCAGCCAGGCCACGTCGATGGCCTCGTGGTCGGGGTCGTTCTCGATGGTGAGGTGACCGCCGGTGGCCTCGAGCAGGTAGTGGTGGACGTACTTGTGGACCCGCCGGTCGCCGGTCGCGAACCAGTAGTCGATGGTGCCGAGCTCGGTCAGCACCCGTCCCTCGATGCCGGTCTCCTCGGCGACCTCGCGGGCGGCCGCCTGCTGCAGCGTCTCGCCGTTCTCCAGGTGGCCCTTCGGCAGGCACCACTCGATCCGTCCGGCGCGGTTCCGGCGGGCGATCACGGCGATGCGTGCGGCCCCCTCGTGGACGTCGACGACGATGCCTCCGGCGGAGCGTTCCTCGACCGCGGGCAGCCGGTGGACCAGTCGGTCCGGGTCGCGCGCGGGGGAGGTCACCCCGTCACTCTAACGAGCGCCTACCCTTGACCAACGTGTCCTCCGCCGATCCCCGCGAGCCGGTCGCCGAGCCCGCTTCGGCGCCACCCGCCGCGCCGCCCACTGCCCTGATGCGCAGCGCGACCGCGCACCTGGCACCGGTGGTGCCCCTGCTCGTCGAGCTGGGGGAGCGCTTCGCCGCGGCGGGGCACGAGCTTGCGCTCGTGGGTGGGCCGGTGCGCGACGCGTTCCTGGGCCGGCCCTCGCCAGACCTCGACTTCACGACGAGCGCGACTCCGGACCAGACGATCGCGGTGCTGAAGCCGTGGGCGCAGGCGCACTGGGACATCGGGCGTGAGTTCGGGACGATCGGCGCGCGTCGGGGCGCCACCACGGTCGAGGTCACGAGCTACCGCGCCGACGCCTACGACGGGCAGACCCGCAAGCCGGTCGTCGCCTTCGGCGACAACCTCACGGACGACCTGGTGCGTCGCGACTTCACGGTCAACGCGATGGCGATGCGGCTGCCGTCGATGGAGTTCGTCGACCCGTATGCCGGGTTGTCCGACCTTGCTGCCCGTCGCCTGCGCACGCCCGGGCCACCAGAGGTGTCCTTCGGCGACGACCCGCTGCGGATGATGCGGGCCTGCCGGTTCGTGGCGCAGCTGGGGTTCGAGGTGGCGCCCGAGGTGCGCAGCGCCATGCGCGCGATGGCTGCGTCGATCGAGATCGTGTCGGCCGAGCGGGTGCGCGACGAGCTGACGAAGCTGCTGCTCTCGGACCAGCCGCCTGCCGGCCTGCGGCTGCTGGTCGACTCCGGGCTGGCTGACCACGTGCTGCCGGAGCTGCCGGCGCTGCGCCTGGAGGTCGACGAGCACCACCGGCACAAGGACGTCTACGAGCACTCGCTGACCGTCCTCGACCAGGCGATCGCGCTCGAGGGGCCGGCCGACGGGCCGGAGTCGTCCGTGCCGGGTCCGGACCGCGTGCTGCGGTTGGCAGCGCTGCTCCACGACATCGGCAAGCCGGCGACGCGGCGGTTCGAAGCCGGCGGTGGCGTGTCCTTCCACCACCACGAGGTGGTCGGGGCCAAGCTCACCGCCAAGCGGCTCAAGGCGCTGCGCTTCGACAAGGACACCGTGCGAGACGTGGCTCGGCTGGTCGAGCTGCACCTGCGGTTCCACGGGTACGGCGAGGGGCAGTGGACCGACTCGGCGGTGCGCCGCTATGTCACGGACGCCGGGCCGCTGCTCGAGCGGCTGCACCGGCTGACCCGCTCGGACTCGACCACCCGCAACGCCCGCAAGGCCCAGCGCCTGTCGCGCACCTACGACGAGCTGGAGGCCCGGATCGCGGTGCTCCAGGAGCAGGAGGAGCTGGGCAAGGTGCGTCCCGAGCTCAACGGCAACGAGATCGCCGAGGTGCTGGGGATCAAGCCGGGGCCGGTGCTGGGGCGGGCGTACACGTTCCTGCTCGAGCTGCGGCTGGACCGCGGCCCGATCGGGCGGGAGGCGGCGGACGCGGAGCTGCGCAAGTGGTGGGCGGAGCAGCCAGAGTCCTCCACGGCAGCCCGGTCATGAGCGTCTTCGGCGGTCGCCCCACGCTGCTCGGGCACCGCGGCCTCGGTCGGGGGACGGTCGACGGGCTGACCGAGAACACCATCGAGTCGATCGTCGCCGCGGCGCAGTCCGGTCTGCGCTGGGTCGAGTTCGACGTCCGCCGGACCCGCGACGACGCCCTCGTGGTGGGCCACTACCCGAGCCTTGCCGACACCGGCGGCGACACCGACCGCTTCATCGCCGACCTCACCCTCGACGAGGCACGCCGCCTCGGCGCAGTCACCCTCGAGTCGGTCCTGGCCGTGGTGCCCGAGGGCATCGGCGTCAACCTCGACCTCAAGACCTCGATGGAGGACGCGCTGCGCAAGCCGGATGCCACCACGGCCGCGCTGCTCGCGCAGGTGGTGACCTTCGAGACCGGGCGACGCCCCGTGCTCGTGTCGTCCTTCGACCCCGCAGCGCTGCTCCAGGTCGGGGCGGCCGCACCCGGCATACCTCGCTCCCTGCTCACCTGGCTGACCTTCCCGCTGCGCAAGGCGATCCCGGCCGCCGCCCACCTGGGCGTCGAGGCGGTCGCCGCCCACTTCACCTCCTTCGGCCCCAACGAGGCCGACCACGCACCGGCCTTCAGGACGGCGGAGTATGCCGTGGGGCTGGCCCACGAGGCGGGGCTCGAGGTCGTGGCGTGGTGCCCCGTCGCAGACGTGGCCCGCGAGCTGTTCGCGGCGGGCGTGGACGCCGTGGTGGTTGACGACGTCCCGCGAGCGCTCGCGGCACTGCGCGGCGTGGCCAGCTGAGCTCCCTCGGCCAAGGGGACCGATGGGGAGTTCTCCCCATCGCCGCGGGGATGCCCGAGACCTAGCGTGTCCGGTACGGTTCCCGGTGCAAGGGGGGCAAACCCTCGACATCCCTGCCCACTGTCGCGAAAGGGTCCACGATGGCCACACTCACGTACGCGAGCACGGACTCCGGTACGGAGTACGACACCGTGCAGCAGGTCATGCAGACCATGCGGGTGACCCGCTGAGCGCCGCGCTCGAGCCGGGATGCGACCGATGACCGTTCGGGCAGGTGCCGCCACCGACGTGGGTCGGCAGCGCAAGCACAACGAGGACAGCGTCCTCGTCGAGGGCAGCGTCTTCGTCGTCGCCGACGGCATGGGTGGCCACGCGGCGGGCGAGGTCGCCAGCGGCATCGCCACGGCGACCCTGGCCGAGCTGGCCGCGATGGAGCGGCGCCGCTCCGACGACGTGGTCGAGGCGCTGGAGCGCGCCAACCGCCGGATCCTGGAGTCGGTGGCCACCCACCCCGACCAGAGCGGCATGGGCACCACGGTCGCCGGCCTGACCGTGGTCACCGCGGGTGGCTCGGACCAGTGGGCCGTGTTCAACGTCGGCGACTCGCGCGTCTACCGATGCATCGACGACCGGCTCACCCTGGTCACCGTCGACCACTCGGAGGTGCGTGAGCTGGTTGACGCAGGGTTCATCACCGAGGAGGAGGCGGCCCACCACCCGTTGCGCAACGTCGTGACCCGCTCCCTGGGCACGGACACCGCACCGACCCCGGATGTGTGGGTCTTGCCCCCGCACTCCGGCGAGCGCTTCGTCATCTGCTCCGACGGGCTGTCCAACGAGCTCGGCGCCGACGAGATCCGCCGACTCCTGACCGGCAGCGACGACCCACAGCAGGCGGCCGATGCGCTGGTCGCCGCTGCCGTCGAGGCAGGGGGGCGCGACAACGTCTCCGTCATCGTGGTCGACCTCGATGCCGACGAACGGGAGCAGGACCTCGATGCGGACACCTCTCCCTGAACCTCCGCAGGGGCCGTATGACGCCTTACCAGGTCGCCACCCGGCCGCAGGCCTCCGGCCACTGACGCGGGGAAGCCCGCCACGCGGCATACCGGCTCCTCAACTCAGCACAGGAAAGCGAAAGGCGGACAGGTTCTAACCTGTCCGCCCTTCACCAACCTTTGCTGGCAAAGGTTCCTGCAGCCCATGGGCCCGCGGGTCAGCGCTCTTCGGTGCCCGCGATGTAGGCCTCGAGCCTAGCCCGACCCTCGGTGTCCTCGCGCTGCAGGGGGGGGTAATTCTTGAGGTAGGACGTGGCGCTGATCCGCGCGCCGCCGATGCCCCGGTCCTTGGCGATCTTCGCCGCACGGATGGCGTCGA
>JAICSZ010000491.1 GCA_025936615.1 Pedococcus sp.
ACGGGTACACCCCCACGCCGGCGGTCTCGCACGCCATCCTGCGCGCCAACCGGGGCAAGCAGACCGGCCTCGCGGACGGCATCGTGGTCACCCCGTCGCACAACCCGCCGCGCGACGGCGGCTTCAAGTACAACCCCCCCTCCGGCGGCCCCGCCGACACCGACGCCACGTCGTGGATCGCCGATGCCGCGAACGCCTACATCGAGAAGTTGCTCGAGGGCGTGCGACGGGTCCCGTTCTCGCAGGCCCGCGCGGCTGCCTCGTCGTACGACTTCCTCGGGACCTACGCAGACGACCTGCCGAACGTCGTCGACCTGGCCAGGGTCAAGGAGGCCGGCGTCCGCATCGGGGCCGACCCGCTCGGCGGTGCCTCCGTGGCGTACTGGGCCGAGATCGCCGACCGTCACGGCCTCGACCTCACCGTCGTCAACCCGCTCGTCGACCCCACCTGGCGGTTCATGACGCTCGACTGGGACGGCAAGATCCGGATGGACTGCTCCTCCCCGTCCGCGATGGCCTCGCTGATCAAGCAGAAGGACGCCTTCCAGGTCGCCACGGGCAACGACGCCGACGCCGACCGGCACGGGATCGTCACGCCCGACGGCGGGCTGATGAACCCCAACCACTACCTGGCGGTGGCGATCCGCTACCTGTACGGCGGTGCGCGGCCGTCCTGGCCCGAGGACTCGGCGATCGGCAAGACGCTGGTGTCCTCGTCGATGATCGACCGGGTGGCCGGCCTCGTCGAGCGGCAGCTGACCGAGGTGCCGGTCGGCTTCAAGTGGTTCGTGCCAGGGTTGCTCGACGGCTCCATCGCGTTCGGCGGCGAGGAGTCGGCCGGCGCGTCGTTCCTGCGCTTCGACGGGTCGGTGTGGACCACCGACAAGGACGGCATCCTGCTCGCCCTGCTGGCCTCGGAGATCCTCGCCGCGACGGGGAAGTCGCCGTCGGAGCACTATGCCGAGCTGACCGAGCGGTTCGGGGATCCGGCCTACGCGCGAGTCGACGCGCCCGCCGACCGCGAGCAGAAGGCCAAGCTCGGCAAGCTGTCCGCCGACGACGTGACCGCCTCCACCCTGGCCGGGGAGGAGGTCACCGCCAAGCTCACCGAGGCGCCCGGCAACGGGGCGAAGATCGGCGGGCTCAAGGTGGTCACAGAGAGCGCGTGGTTCGCCGCGAGGCCGTCCGGCACGGAGGACGTCTACAAGATCTACGCCGAGTCGTTCCGCGGGCCCGAGCACCTCGAGCAGGTGCAGGCCGAGGCGCGCGAGGTGGTGGGCGCGGCACTCGGCTCCTGAGCCGGCAGTGCTCAGCCGTCGGCAGCCGCCTGCAGCGCGGCGACGTCGAGCTTGCCCATCCCGAGCATCGCCTTCATGGCTCGCTGGGCACGCTGCTGGTCGGGGTCGCCGAGCAGCTCGGGCAGCGCCTTCGGAACGATCTGCCATGACAGGCCCCACCGGTCCTTGCACCAGCCGCACGGCCCCTCCTGGCCGCCGTCGGCGGTCAGCGTGGACCAGTAGTGGTCGACCTCGTCCTGGTCCTCGCAGCTGACCTGGAAGGACACCGCCTCGTTGAAGCGGTAGTCCGGTCCGCCGTTCAGCGCGACGTAGGGCCGGCCGTCCAGCTCGAAGGTCACCGTCATGGCCGTCCCGGCGGGACGTGGTCCGGCCTCGCCGTACCTCTCCACGCCGGTCACCCGCGAGTTCGGGATCAGCGCGCAGTAGAACTCGGCGGCCTCCTCGCCCTCGGTGTCGAACCACAGGCAGGTGGTGATCTTCTCGCTCATGCTGCTCCTCACT
>JAICSZ010000137.1 GCA_025936615.1 Pedococcus sp.
GCAAGCCCCCGGTGGAAGTCGTGCGACACGTCGTAGAACCGGTCGTGGATGTGGCGTCGGTGCGCCTCGGCGGCGTCCATGGCCTGCGTCGAGTCCGGTGCCAGGCCGGCCCGCTTCGCCTCGACGAAGGCCGCGTTCACCGTGTCCATCTCGGCCTTGACCTCGACCCAGTCCTCCTTGGAGTACTGGCTCGTGCGGCGCTGCGACTGCTTCCACGCGTCCGTCTCACCCCACCGCTCCTGCGCCTCGGCGGCGTAATCGTCGGAGAAGCCCTCGCCGAACAGCTCCTTCTGCTCTTCCCTGGTCAGCTTCATCCCTGACCCCTCCTTGTCCAGTGCTCGGTCGATGGCTGTGACCAGCTCACGCAGCTCGTCCAGCCGGTGCGTGACAGCTGCGCGTTGGCGGCGCAGGTGCTGCCCGACGGACTCGGGCTCCTGCAGCAGGAGAGCGATCTCGTCGAGGGCGAACCCGAGCCGCCGGTAGACCACCACGTGCTGCAGGCGCGTGAGGTCCTGCTCCGTGTAGAGCCGGTAGCCCGCGCGCGAGCGCTCGCTGGGCGCGACCAGCCCGATCTCGTCGTAGTGGTGCAGCGTGCGCACCGTCACGTCGAGCCGCTCGGCCACCTGGCCCACCGTGAGCAGCGCTGCCTGCGTCGTCTCGGTCATGGCATCCACTGTGGCGCCTCACCTCACGTGAGGGTCAAGCTCCCGCTCAGGTTGCACGGCCGGCGTGGGGTCGCCACCCCGAAGGAGGTAGCCGGTGAGCACGGCCATGGTGAGCATTGTCGCGGCGGCGGCGACCTCGGTCGTCCGCATGCCGGAGAGGTATGCCGTGCGGCCGGCCTCCAGGATCGCGCCGCCGGCCTGCGCAGGGGCCTGTGCGGCCGCGACGATGGCGCCGGCCAGGCTGTCGTGCGCGGTGTCCTGTGCGGCACCGGAGAGCCCGCCGGGGAGCAGCGCGTCGATGTGGGTGCGGTACCCGGCCGCCAGGACACTGCCCAGGATGGCGATGCCGAGGGCGCCGCCGAACTCGCTGGTCGTCTCGAACAGGCCCGACACGGCGCCGGCCCGCTCGGGCGGGGCGACGCCGAGGACGTAGTCGGTGACAAGGGTCAGGACCGCCACTGTGCCGCAGGCGACGACCCCGGTGCCGACGAGGACGACCGCCAGGGGGCTGTCTGCGTGCACCGTGGCGACGAGCACGAACCCCGTTGCGGCGACGGCGAAGCCGCCTGCCATGACGCGGGCACGGCCCAGCTTGGCCGACAAGCTTGCGGCCAGGGGCGCCGCTCCGCCGACAGCCACCGACGGAAGCAGTCCCCACAGGGCGGCACGCAGAGGGCTCATGCCCACGACGGACTGGAGGTACTGCGTCATGACGATCGCGTTGCCCATGACCCCGAACATCCCGACGACGTTGACCGCCACCGCGCCACCGACCCTGCGGTCGCGAAACAGGCCCGGGTCGACCATTGGGTGCGCGATGGTGCGCTGGCGGTGGACGAAGACGGCGCCGAGGACGATGCCGAACACGCCGAGCGCCGTGGCGAGCGCCGACCAGCCGTCGGTGGCGGTGGACTTGATGGCGTAGATGAACGGGAGCACGGCGCCCAGCGAGAGGCCTGCACTCGGAAGGTCGAAGGGGCGGCCCTCGGCGGCCCGGAACTCGGGGAGCAGGAACGGACCGACGACGAGCAACGCCGCCATGACCGGCACGTTGATGAGGAACACCGATCCCCATGAGAAGTTCTCCAGCAGCATCCCGCCGAGGACCGGGCCGAGCCCGACACCGCTGGACATGACCGCGCTCCACACGGCGATCGCCTTGCCGCGGTCGCGTTCGTCGGGGAACAGGTTGCGGATCAGCGCCAGGGTGCTGGGCATGAGCGTGGCGCCACCGACGCCGAGGAGGGCCCGGGCGCCGATGAGCATGGCTGCACTGGTGCTGTACGCCGCGACGACCGAGGCGGCCGAGAAGGTGGCGGCGCCGAGCAGGAGCAGCCGGCGCCGCCCGATCCGGTCCCCGATCGACCCCATGGTCAGCAACAGGCCGGCCAGGACGAAGCCGTAGATGTCGAAGATCCAGAGCATCTGGGTCGCGCTCGGGTCGAGGTCGCGGGCGATGAAGGGAACGGCGAAGAACAGCACCGAGACGTCCATCGACGCGACGAGCAGTGGCAGGCAGAGCACGGCGAGGGCGGTCCACTCGCGGCGTCCCGCACGCTGTTCGGTCATGGTGGGACCTTTCTGCGTATCTAACATAGTGTTTATCTGACACACGGAAAGATAGGCGGGTAAGTGTGTATCTGGCAAGCATTTAGTCCAGACTGGTGCCGTGACCACGGACCAACCCACCACCCCGCGCTACCTGCAGCTGATGTGGGGAGTCGAGCGCGCGGGCCGGCGAGGCCCCAAACCGGGCCTGACCATCCATCAGATCGGGGCGGCGGCGGTGGCCGTCGCGGACCTGGACGGTCTCGCCGGAGTGTCGATGAAGGCGGTGGCCCAGACGCTCGGGGTGACGACGATGTCGCTGTACCGCTACGTCGACTCCAAGGACGACCTGTATGCCGTGATGCTCGACACGGCGTACGGCCCACCCGACATGTCGGTCACCGCCCGCGGCGCATGGCGGGGACGCCTGGAGCGCTGGGCCCGCGCCGTCGCAGCGCGGCGGCTGGACCACCCGTGGAGCGTCACGGTTCCGCTCAAGGAGCCCCCCGCGACGCCGAACACCGCCGGGTGGACGGAGTGCGGGCTGCAGGCCTTTCAGCACACCAACCTGACTGCCCAGCAACGGTTCTCATCACTACTACTGGTCGACGGCTTCGTCCAGCAGCACATCCGGCAGTCCCTGCAGCTGGGCTTCCTGTCCGCCGGTGGCGACACCCAGGAAGCGGCCGACAGCTATCCGGAGAACCTCTACTCGCTCGCCGACCGGGCCCGCTTCCCGCTGCTGCTCGCCGGTGCGAGCGAGGCGATGGCCCCCGACGAGGACGACGACTTCTTCGCCACCGAGCTCGAGTTCGGGCTGCGGACCATCCTCGACGGCGTGGAGCGGCTGGTCACCCGCGCCAGGTGACACCGGCCCGGCCAGGTCAGGCGGCGTGGGTCGATTCCTCGAGGATGAGCTCGAGCGGGCTGGCGGCTGGGCGCAGCTCGTCGACGGGCGCACGACCACGGCCGGGCAGGATCGGCGGTGCGGTCGACTCATGGGCATGTCCCGTGGGCGTGGTCAGTCGGACGGTGTGCGGTGGTCCGAGTCCGGCAGGCTGGTCGTGGTCGGAGGGTTCTGCCCGCCGCGCCGGCCCCGCTCCACTGCGGCCCTCGTGGAGCACCTCGGCCGACCACCCGGGGGCCTCACGGGCGTAGTTGCAGGCGGCGCAAGTGTCTCGTCCGTTGCTGGCTGCACTGTCACCGTCGTTGGGCGACTGGGTGATGTGGTCGATGTGACTCGAGAACGCTGCGACTCGACCTGCGACTCGGCGAACGCCACGGACGCACGCGCCTGAGCTGCGGCCACCGCCCCTTGACGGCCTCGAGACCGGTGATGAGGTCGATCCGCTGCGCGTCGGGCAGGTCCAGCTGTAAAGAGGGCAGTCGCTCCACGAACGAGTCCACGTCCGCCGGGTCAGCGCCGGCGCGACGACCGTTGCCGCGTGACTGGTGTCGACCCTCGTTCGAACATGTGTCCACACTAGCTGGTCGGTCTGACAACGCCCTCTCGATGCCGCACCTGCCGGCCGCCAAGCTGGCCTCCCTGTCGGTGCGCGATGACAGGATGGCCGCATGTCCGACGAGGAGGAGCACGAGGAGCTGGCCGGCCAACCGGTGTTCTCCTTCGCCACCGTGCCCGACTGCGAGGCATGGTTCGCCGAGCACGACGCCGACCACCGCGGCTTCTGGCTCAAGATTGGCAAGGTGGGCGTGGCGCAGACGGTCAGCTACTCGGAGGCGCTCGACGTCGCTCTCTGCCACGGCTGGATCGACGGGCAGAAGCGGGGATATGACGAGACCCACTGGTTGCAGCGATTCACCCCGCGCGGGCCGCGCAGCAAGTGGTCGCAGAACAACCGGGACAAGGCCGAGGCACTGGTCAGGGCCGGTCGCATGTGCCCGGCAGGGCAGGCGCAGGTCGACGCGGCGAGGGCCGACGGCCGGTGGGCGGCGGCCTACGCCGGCCAGAGGAGCGCGAGTGTCCCCGACGACCTGGCCGCCGCGCTTGCGGCCGACCCGCAGGCCAAGACGTTCTTCGAGACGCTCAGTGGCGCCAACCGCTATGCGATCCTCTACCGCGTCCACGAGGCGCAGAGGCCGCAGACCCGGGCGGCGCGCATCGCGAAGTTCGTCGAGATGTGCCACAAGCACGAGACCGTCCACTGACCAGCGGCGCCCCGAGGTGCCGAAGGGAGCCCGACAACCGCTACGACTCCGACCCCAGCACGCAGAACTCGTTGCCGTCGGGGTCTGTCATGACGACCCAGGCGACGTCGCCCTGACCGATGTCGATGCGTCTCGCCCCCAACGACTCGAGCCGCGCCACCTCTGCCCACTGGTCACTGTCACCGGCGGCGACGAGGTCGAGGTGGATGCGGTTCTTGGGCGGCTTGGGCATGAGCGGCGGACCGCCCCAGGCCATCTTCGGACCGCCTCGCGGCGCCTGGATCGCGGTCTCCTCGTCCTGGTCCCACACCAGCGGCCAGCCGAGCGCTTCGCTCCAGAAGTACCCGACCTCCTGTGACCCGTCGCAGTTGACCGCGCCGAGGAACCCGCAGCCCTCGAGGAAGCGGTTGCCGGGTGGCAGGACGCAGAACTCGTTGCCCTCCGGGTCCGCGAGCACGACATGGCCTTCCTCGGGTCGCTGACCGACGTCGATGTGGGTCGCACCCAGGCTCAGGGCCCGTGCCACCGTCTCCTGCATCTCGTCGGCCGATGCACTGGTGAGGTCGAAGTGGATCCGGTTGGGCAGCGTCTTGGGCTGGCGGGTCGGCCGGAGCCGGAGGTCGAAGCGGGCCTCCTCGCTGCCTGCGAGGGCGGCTGCCCCCTCGGGGTCGTGCGTCGGCCCCCAACCGAGGACCCCGCCCCAGAACCGGGCGAGCCGGTCGGGATCGTTGGCGTCGAAGGTGACCGCGTCGAGGTTGAGACTCACCGTGGTGAGGCTAGGACTCCCGTGTGCCGCGTGGCAAAGGAGTTCGTGCCAGGTCACCAGGGCGCGAGGCGCCATCTCCGTACGCTGGCGCCATGGCGGACGACGATCGCGAGAGACTCGCCGGCGGCAACATGGGGGTGGTCGTCAGGGTGGGCGACACCGTCGTGCGCCAGGCCGGCGACTGGACCCCGGCGGTCCACCGGCTCCTCAACCACCTCGAGGCATGCGACGTCCCGGGGGTTCCCAGGGTGCAGGGCCGGACCAGCGACGGACGTGAGGTGCTCAGCTTCCTCCCAGGGACGGTGCCGAGCTGGCCGCTGCCTGCGTGGCTCTGGCACGAGGAGGCACTGGCCAGCGGCGCGCGCCTGCTGCGCCGGATCCACGACGCATCGGCGGGAGCCGACCGCACCGGACCCTGGCGCTCCCCGGTACACGAACCACAGGAAGTGGTGTGCCACAACGACTTCGCCACCTACAACCTCGTCTTCGACGACGACGGGATGGCGGTCGGGGCAATCGACTGGGACTTCGCCTCACCGGGCCCACGCCTCTGGGACCTCGCGTACCTCGCGTACCGGATCGTCCCCATGACCACCGTCGACGAGGGCGACGGCTTCACCGCGGACGAGCGCCGGCAGCGGCTCGACCTGCTCTTGCGCGAGTACGGCACCGACGCCTCACCGCACGAGCTCGCCCAGGTCCTGCACGACCGCCTCCTCGAGCTGGCCGACTTCAGTGACCGGATGGCCGATGAGCTGGGCAGGCCCGAGCTGCGCGACCACGCCGTGCAGTACCGACGCGACGCCGCAGCACTGCCGAAGGCCTGGCTCGGCCTCAGGAGGAGCGGGCCTGGCGGCGCTTGCGCAGCTGGGCGTTGACGGCGTTGCGTGCGGTTC
Organism: Pedococcus sp.; assembly: GCA_025936615.1. Next base: position 6,045 of record JAICSZ010000137.1, read on the forward strand.
CCCAGATGCCGTGGCGGAAGGCCAGCACCACGGCCACGAAGATCGCACCCGTGATGATGCCGACGCCCTCGAAGCCGGACGACGCCAGCTTGTCCTCCAGCAGCACCACGAGTGCCGCGCCCACCGGGCCGCCCCAGAGGGTCCCGATGCCGCCGAGGACGGTGATCAGCACGACCTTGCCGGACGTGGTCCAGTTGAGCTCCTGGAGCGAGGCGAAGCCGTGGCTGATCGAGAACACCCCGCCAGCCAGCCCGGCCAGCCCGGCAGACAGGACGAACACCATGATCTTGTACCGCTCGACGTCGTAGCCGAGCGCCCTGGCCCGGGCGGGGTTGTCGCGGATGGCGACGAGCACCCGGCCGAACGGGCTGTTGACCACGCGCCA
>JAICSZ010000007.1 GCA_025936615.1 Pedococcus sp.
ATCCGGTTGCGCTCCTCGGCCACGGCCCGTGACGCCCGCTGCTCGCGGGTGGCCCGGCGCTGCTCGGCGTAGAGCCGCGTGACCCGCACGAGGGCCCCGGCCAGCCAGCCGACGACCCAGGGCATCGCCCAGACCAGGGTCAGGGCGTAGTCGGAGGGCTTGGCACCCTCGTTCGTGGGGTCGAGCAGGGCCCAGCCGCCCCAGAGGAGCACCCCCAGGGCGAGACCGGCAACCGAGCGGGGCGGGGGGACGTAGCGCCCGACCGTGTACACGGCAACAAGCGGCGCGAGCGCGACCGAGTTGCCCTCCGGCGACCCGAACACCGCGAACTCAACGACGTACGCACAGACCATCGCGACGAGGACCGCCATCGGCCGCACCCGGCGGGCAACGAGCAGGAGGGCGGCCACGGCATACAGCAGGGACTGGGCCCAGAGCGGTCCCTGGCGGTGGGTGGACATCATCCCGGTCCACGCCTCGAGCTGTCCGAGCACGCCGACGACCACCGCGACCGCGATGTCGAAGGCCCAGCTCCGCCGCCTCATGGTCCGACGGTACTGCGGCAAGCGGGTACGGTCGTCCTCCTTCGGGAGGACTCGCGGATCGTGCTGCGGGGCAGGCGAAATCGTGCCGCAGCGCGACGACGCCAATGCGGCGGCGTCCCTACCTTCGAGGTGTTCGGGAAGGACACCACGTCAGGGAGGGAACCATGACCACCAACACCACCACCATCACCCGGGGCGCCGGGACGGCACTGCTCGTCTACGGCATCGGCACCACCGTCGGGTACTTCGGCGCGGGGGGACCCGGCGGCGACTTCGAGCCCGCCACCATCGCCGGCTACACGGCACCGAGCCACTACCCGGTCGCGGTCGGGCTCTGGTACCTCGGCGCCTTCGCCGCGCTGGCGCTCATCCCGTTCGCCCGCGAGCTGCGCAAGGTCGGTGGGTGGCTGGGCGACACCCTGTGGGGCATCGGCATCGCGGCCAGCTGCGCCAGCGTGGTGGGGGCCTTCCTCGGCGGGGGACTGGTGACCGCGCTCTGGGAGGGCGGCACCGAGGTGCAGCACGGCCTCCCGCAGCCGGTGGTCTACACCCTCAGCGAGGTCGCGAACCTCATGGCCCTGTGCGGCCCGGCGTTCTTCGTGGGCGCGGCGGCCATCCTGCTGGGGGCCCGCGGGCCGCTGCCGACCTGGCTGCGGGTGTTCTCCGTGGTGGCCGGCTTGTGCGGCGTCCTGCTGCCGTTCTACTTCACCATCCCGATCTACCTGCTGTGGGTACTCGTCTTCGGCACCCGTGCGGTGGTCGGCGGTGGCGTCCGCGGTCGGCAGGAAGCGCAGGCCCGGCTGCACGAGTCGCTCGTCTGACCCGAGCGCATACAGGGGGTGCGCGGGGGGTAAGCCGGGGGTGCCGGGTGGCCGCGAAGAGGGGGCGGCCATCCGGCACACCCCTGCCGTAGGCCCGCCGCGACCTCCGGGTGGCGCTCGCGCTGGCAGCCGGGGCCGGTGCGGCGCGGCTGGTGCCGTGCCGGCGGTCCCGGCGTAGCGTGAGGTGGATGCAGACCCGTCGGCTAGGACGCATCGGACACGACAGCTCGGTCCTCATCTACGGAGCGGCCTCGCTCGCGGAGGTTGACCAGGACCGCGCGGACGCCTCCGTCCAGGAGGCCCTCGACGCCGGGATCAACCACTTCGACGTCGCGCGCGGGTACGGCGAGGCGGAGCTGCGCCTCGGTCCGTGGATGCCACGGATCCGCGACGACATCTTCCTCGCCACCAAGACCGGCGAGCGCACCGCCGAGGGCGCATGGCGTGAGGTGAACGAGTCGCTCGACCGCCTGCAGACCGACCACGTCGACCTCATCCAGCTACACGCGGTGTGCGACCTGGCGGAGCTCGACCTGCTCACCGCCAAGGGCGGCGGGCTCGAGGGCGTCGTGCGTGCCAGGGAGGAGGGCCTTGCGGGGGCGATCGGCATCACCGGCCACACGCTCGCGGCACCCGGCGTGCACACGGAAGCGTTGCGGCGCTTCGACTTCGACACGGTGCTCACCCCGGTGAGCTACCGGCTCGCGACCGACGCGGCATACCGGCACGACCTGGACGAGCTGTTCGCGGCAGCGGCGCGCACTGACGCGGCGGTGATGGGCATCAAGGCCATCGCGCGGCGCAACTGGACCGACGACGAGCCCAGGCGCTACGACACCTGGTACCTCCCGCTGGACCGGCAGCGCCAGGTGACCGCGGCCGTGGCCTGGGTGCTGGGCACCTTCACACAGCTCACCGGGATCGCCACCGCGGGGGAGACCCGGCTGCTGCGGGCGATGGTCGAGGCGGAGCGGGCCTGCACCCACATCACGCCGAGCGAGGCCGCCGAGGTGCTCGACCGGGTCCGCGACTACAGCTCGCCGTTCGTGTCCATGCCGTTCTGAGCCGCGGCCCTCAGGCCCGGTCGGCGAAGGCCGCCAGCGGCCGGAGCTCGCTGGTCAGCGTGCCCAGCGCGCGGACCGCCTCCATCCGGGCGATGAGCAGCTCGGCCCGCACCGACACGCGGCGGCTGTGGTCCACGGCCTCGTCGCCCACGCACCGGTGCGCCGGCCCACCGGCAGGGCGGGTGGAACCGCATCGGCACCGCGCTGCGCGCGGCTCGGAGTCAGAGACCTTGGGGACGTCCACGGGCGGTAACGCTAGGACCGGGTGTCCCCCAGCCCCGCAGACCCGGGCTCCAACCACCTGAACGGGTGAGCCTCCTCGACCGCCCAGCCGACCGGGAAACCGGGACAAACCCGGCTCAGGCATCCTCTGGTACCAGGCCGCACTCGTAGGCAAGCACAACCGCCTGCACCCGGTCGCGCAGTCCCAGCTTGGCCAGGATGCGCGTCACGTGGGTCTTCACGGTGGCCTCGCCGAGGTAGAGCCGCGCGCCGATCTCGGCGTTCGACCAGCCCCTGGCGATGGCGCGGAAGACGTCGAGCTCGCGTTCGGTGAGCGGCGCCAGCGCCGCGGGCAGCGCGCCGCTGGTGGGCGGGCGGCGCACGTACGCCTCCACGAGCCGTCGGGTGACGCTGGGGGCGAAGAGCAGGTCGCCGGAGTGCACGGCCCGGACCGCCGCGACGAGGTCGTCGGGCGCGGTGGTCTTCAGCAGGAACCCCGAGGCCCCGGCCTGCAGGGCCCCGAACACGTGCTCGTCGAGGTCGAACATGGTCAGCATCAGCACCTTGGCCTCGGGTCGTGCGACGGCCACCTCGCGCGCCCCGGTGATGCCGTCGGTCCCGGGCATCTGGACGTCCATGAGGACGATGTCGGCACGGGCGTCGCGGGCCGTGCGCGCCGCCGCGGCACCGTCCGCCGCCTCGCCGACCACCTCGAGGTCGTCGTGCGCGCTGAGGATCGCCGCGATGCCGGCGCGGACCAGGTCCTGGTCGTCGGCGATGACGACCCGGATCACGTGGCCACCCGGCTTGCCGCGGTCCGGGACGCCGCCGGGTCGGCAGGTCGAGGTACAGACGGCGGTTCGGGGATGCGCGCCCGCAGCCGGTAGCCGCCGGCGTCGCGCGGTCCGGCCGCGAGCTCGCCGCCGAGCAGGCGGACCCGTTCGCGCAGGCCGATCAGCCCGTGCCCGGTGCCCAACGTGCCTGTGCTCGGGGGGCCTGCGCCCATCCGCTCCACCCCGTCGTCGGTGACCTCGACGACCCAGTCGTCGTGCTCGCGGGTGAGGCGCACCTCGACGTGCGACCCCCGTGCGTGTCGGGCAGCGTTGGTCAGGGCCTCCTGCACGACGCGGTATGCCGCGGCAGCCAGCTCCGGCCGTGACGGCACCTCGGCGAGGTGCAGGTGCACGACCAGGCCGGTGGCGCGGACCCGGTCCGCGAGGTCGGCCAGCGCCGCGGGCAGGTCGGCCGGGCCTGGGGCGGCTGGGCTTGCTGCGGGCACGTCCGTGGCGCCAGGGTCCGTCGCGGCAGTGCCCGGGGCAGCCAGGAGCTCATGCAGGAGGGAGAGCTCGGCGAGGGCCTGCGCGCCGGCGGTGTCGACGGTCAGCAGCGCCTCACGTGCGCGCTCCGGTGCCGTGCCCCGCAGGGCCTGCGCCGCACCCGCCTGCAGCACCATGACGCCGACGGCGTGGCTTGCGACGTCGTGGAGCTCGCGGGCGATGCGGAGCCGTTCCTCGGTGACCGCGTGGGCGATCTGCTTCTCCCGTTCGTCGAGCAGCACCTCCGAGCTCGCTTGCGCTGCAAGGGCTTCGCGGTCACGCTCGGCCCACGCGTGGCCCGCGAAGAGGGGGAGCGCGAAGGTCGCGGCCGTGATCGCGAGGTTCGCGGGGTTGTCCCGCCACACCCCGCCCAGGTGCAGGGCGGCCAGCGCCGTGAAGGCCGTCCACGGCCACCGTCCCGTGCTGCCGCCGACCGACCAGCCGAGCAGGACGATCACGAGGATGTCCCCGAGGCCGTCGACCATGGGCACGTCGAGCAGCAGCACCGCCGCGACCGGTGCCGCAGCCACCGCCGTCGCGATGGTTGGGTCGCGGCGCCGCAGCAGCAGCGCGAGGCACGGCACCAGTCCGAGCAGCAGGGCCGGGAGGCTCTGCGGCTCCTCGCCGTTGAACCGGTCGAGCACCAGGAGCACGACGGCCGCCGCGGTGGGCAGCCAGTCCACGACCCAGGCCCGTCGGCGGCCGGCCCCCTCGACCCGCGCCGGCACGTCGGTCCCCTCGGGCCCGCTGCGCAGCAGTCCGAGCAGGCGGCGCAGCTCCTCGACGGCAGCAGCGCCACCGGTGTGGATGCGCTCGACCGCGTCGGGGTCCAGGCTGCGGGCCGCCCGTGCCGCGTCCGCGCGCATCCGGGCGACCGCCTCGTGCAGCACCTCGACGGCTGCTGCGGCCAACCGCGCGCGCTCGCCGGCCACGACCTGGCCCGTGAGCTCCGCCAGGTCCTCGCCCTCGAGGGTGGACAGGCGCTGGCGCGCCGTCCGTGCCGACCCGGTCCGGCGGCGCACCAGGGTCCCGAACAGCCAGGTGCCGCCGAACAGGAACGCCACGAACGCCCCGGTGGCGACCGACAGCTCGTCGACCCACAGGGCGGCGGCCACGAACCCGGCCACGACCAGCAGGCCACGGCGTCCCGCGATCCGCCGCCCCGCGGCATACACGGTCACCAGGCCGGGGACCAGCAGCGCCGGGTTGGCCGATGGCACCTCCAGGGCCACGCCCGCCAGCGCGGTCAGAGCCGCGAGCAGCAGTCCGGCCACGAGCGGAGCCCAGCCCAGCAGGAGCAGGACGGCCAGGACGAGCGGTGGCACGACGTACGCCGCGGTGCCTTGGTCGACGAGGAACGCCAGCGCCCACAGGGCGCACGCCACCGCAGTGAACCACTGCTGCCGACCGCCGACCACCCTGCGCACCCCCCGAGGCTAGGGCTGGGACGCGCCACGCGCGTCCGACTTGGGGTGGACCCGGAGTCAACCTCCTCGGGAGCCGATGCGGTGCGCCTCGGTGGACGCGCGCCGTCGGTGCGGGGCTGCACCGTGGTCGTGGCGGCTGCAGGGCCGCCCCGGCACCAGCCGGACACCGAGCGGGAGGAACACACGATGAGCACCATGACCAGGGTCGCCGCGGCGGCGAGCGCCGTCCTGATGCCGGCGGCAGTGGGCGTCGGCGACCAGCTGCGGATGCGCGCGGACACCACCGACGTCGCGGGCACCGGGCTCGACCACGCCTCGGCCGAGCTCGCAGCGGTCCACGCGCACGCCGCGACCTACGCCGCGGCGTCGTGGTTCTTCTACGCGGCCGCGCTCCTGACGATCCCGATGACGATCCTCCTGTGGCGCCTGGCCGTGCCACGGGCGCGTCGGTGGGCCTGGGCGGCCGCGACGCTGGGTGCGCTTGCGGCGGTCGGGCAGTTCGCGCACCTGATGGGCGAGTTCGCCATGACGCAGGTCTTCGCGGGCAGCGCGGATCCCACTGCGGCTGCACGGATCTCGCTGGAGTGGGACAAGAACGTGCTGTCGAACGCACTGATCGTTCCCTACCTGTTGGGCATGCTGCTCGCCCCGGCCGTCCAGGCGGTCGCCCTGCGACGCGCCCGGGTCGTGCCGCTGTGGGCGATGATCTGCGTGCTCGCGGGGGCGGCGGTCATGGTGGTCGGCGGCAGCTCCCCGGCCGGGTCGGCCGTGTGGGCCGTGCTGGTGGTGGCGGGCTTCGTGCCGGCCGCTGCGACGGCGGCGCGAGGGGCGACCCGTGACGAGGCGGCCCCGGTCGTCGCCGCGCCGGTCCCGGCCTGAGCCGCACGGGTCGCCGGGCGCCGTGGCCCGACCCCTACGTCGTCGTCCGACGCCTCACCCGAGGCGTCGGGCGATGATGTCGTCGGCAGCCATCCGCGACTCCTCACCGCTCACGGCATCGAGGAAGTCCGCGCGCGACAGGGACAGCAGGTCGGTGTCCTCGGCGGCCGTCACGGTGGCCGTGCGCGGTACGTCACGCAGGAGCCCGATCTCGCCGAAGTAGTCGCCGACGCCCTCGGTGCGCAGCACCTGGTCGCCCTGGGTGACGCGGACCGACCCCGACCTGATGACGAGGAAGCGGTCGGACTCCTCGCCCTCGTGCAGGACCGCAGTGCCGGCGGGCGCGGACTCGTGGGTGAGCTGGCGGGCCAGGTTCTCCAGCGTGGCCCGGGTGAGCGGCGAGAACATCGGGATGGCGCGCAGCAGGCTGGTTCCCTCCGGCTCGACGAGGGTGGTGTCCAGGCGTCGGCAGCGGGGCAGGTAGGCGAAGGCGGGCAGGGCGATGGCGAGGGCCAGGATGGTCAGCGCCGGCCGCAGCCCCAGCCAGTGGACGAGGAAGGGCATCACGGCCGAGCCCACCGCCATGCCTGCGATGAGCGCGCCCTCGAAGGCGCCGAACACTCGGCCCAGCACGACGTCCGGGGTGATGCGCTGGACGATCGTCGCGAAGTTGACGTCGACCAAGGGGTTGCCGAACCCCATGACGACGGCGGAGGCGAAGACCGTGACGGGAGAGGGCCACGCCACGACGAGCAGCAGCGGCAGGGCCCACAGGATCGTCCCGACGGCGAGGTCGTTGGCGATGTGGTTGTGGGCCGCCCGGGCGATCGCGAAGAAGCCGCCGACGATGGCACCGATCCCGAAGACCGAGTCGATGTAGCCCACGCCCTCCGGCCCGGTCCCGACGATGTCGACCGCGAAGATCACCGCGTAGACGAGCGACGCCCCGGCCACGACGGTCTGGGTGCAGACCAGCACCAGCACCATGACCAGGTCGCGGTTGGCCTTGATGGTCGTGAAGCCGGCAGCCATCTCGGCCAGCATCCCGGGCTGGTCCGCGCCGTCCGTCCGCGCGTCAGGCCCCTCGCCCGACCCGTCGTGTGTCACGTGGACGTGCACGCCCAGGACCAGCAGGGCGGAGATGACGAAGGTCGCGGCGTTGAGGAGGAACACCGTCTCGACGTTGGAAACGGCCACGAGCGTGGCCCCGATGGCCGGGCCGACGAAGAAGGCCAGGCTCTCGATGGTGCTGGCGGTGCCGTTCGCCGCGGTGAGCTCCTCGGGGCGGTCGGTGAGGGAGGGCAGCAGTGCCATCTGCGCCGGCCGGAACACGCAGCCGACCAGGGAGACCGCGGTCGCGAGCACGAAGACCGGCCACGCCGGCGTCCCGGCCCACAGGCACAGCGTGGCGGCCACGACCGCGACGGCCCGGGCGAGGTCCGCCGCGACCATCACTGCCTTGCGTGGCAGGCGGTCGGCGAGCGCCGAGCCGAGCGGCGACGCGATCGCCATCAGGACGAACCGGATGGCGCCCCACACCCCGACGGCCTTGGCGCCACCGACGCCGTACGCCCACACGATGACGGCCGTGCTGTAGGCCCAGTCGCCGATCATCGAGCCGGCGAGGGCCAGCTGGATGCGACGCAGGGACGGGTTGCGGAACACCGACACGATGGAGGAGCGGGCGTCGCGCAGCGATCCGCGGACGGCACCGCTCTCGGCGGTGCTCTCCTCGAACTCGACAGCCATGTGCCGGCCCCTCGTCCGGGTGGGTGGTGACGTTGCCCGTCGATGATCCACCCGTCACCCGGCGCGGCTGATCATCCAATTGACGCAGGGCGACAGCCGAGCGCCACGACCGGTGACGTGGGCGGCGCCCGAGCGCGTCGCGTCAGATCTCGCCGAGCAGCGGTGCCAGGCGGCGCAGCTCCTCGAGGTGGGCCTTGGTGAGGCGGCCGAGCCGTTCCTGGCCCTCGGGGGTCAACCGGAGCCGCACCACGCGGCTGTCCTCGGTGTCGCGGACGCGTTCGACCAACCCCAGTGCCTCGACGCGGCCGGCGAGCTCGCTCGCCGTGTGCGGTTTCACGAGCAGGTATGCCGCGACCTCACCGATGGTGGGCCCATCGCCGTCGCGGTGCCCGCGGATCGCGAGCATCAGCTGGTGCTGGGCGTGGCTCAGGCCGTGTTCGGCTGCGGCGGCGGTGCTCCAGTGGTCGAACTGGCGAAGTCGCGTCCGGAACGCGAGAAGCCGCGCGTAGTCTTTGTCGGTCGGCACGCGCACACTCTAATATGTCGGACGCCGATATATCTCGTCGGCTTCCGCACGTTTTCGAAAGCTGTCGACACCATGCCTGCCGCTCCAGCCGTACCTGCCCCCGCCGAACCCGCCGCCTGGGGCCGCCGGCCCGCCCGTGACGTTCGCCACCTGGGTGACTTCACCGCGACCCCTCGAATGGTCCTGATCACGGCGCTGGCGCTGCCGATCGGCGCGGTCAGCGCCGTCGTCGCCTGGGCGCTGATCAAGCTCATCGGCCTGATCACCAACGCGGTCTTCTACCAGCGCGTCGACACGGCGCTCGTCGCGCCGGGAGCGGTCCACCACAACCCCGTCCTCGTGCTGCTGGCGCCCGTGTTCGGGGGTCTGGTCATCGGGTTCATGGCGCGCTACGGCTCGGAGAAGATCCGCGGCCACGGCATGCCCGAGGCGATCGAGGCGATCCTCATGGGGGGCTCGAAGGTCGAGCCCCGGGTAGCGGTGCTCAAGCCGGTGTCGTCAGCCATCGCCATCGGAACCGGTGGCCCGTTCGGGGCCGAGGGCCCGATCATCATGACCGGCGGCGCCATCGGCTCGCTCTTCGCCCAGTTCCTCCACCTGACCGCCGACGAGCGCAAGACCCTTCTGGTCGCCGGGTCCACCGCAGGCATGGCCGCCACCTTCAACTCGCCCCTCGCCGCGCTGGTGCTCGCGGTGGAGCTGCTGCTGTTCGAGTGGCGACCGCGCAGCCTCGTCCCCGTGGCCGCCGCGGTGTCGGTGGCGAGTGTGGTGCGGCAGCCGCTGCTCGGCAGCGGCGCCCTGTTCCCGGTGCACGCGACCCTCCACCTCGGCCCCGCGGCATACGGCCTGTGCGTCGTCTCCGGGCTGGTCTCGGGCGCGCTCGCGATCGTCGCCACCTACCTCGTCTACGCCTCGGAGGACGGCTTCCGGAAGCTGCCCCTGCACTGGATGTGGTGGCCCGCCATCGGCGGGCTGGTGATCGGCGTCGGTGGCCTGTTCGTCCCGCAGGCGCTGGGCGTCGGCTACGACGTCATCGGCGCGGAGCTCACCGGGTCCATCGGGCTGGGGCTGGTCGCCGGTGTGCTGGTGGTCAAGACGCTCATCTGGTCGCTGGCACTCGGCAGCGGCACGTCCGGTGGCGTGCTCGCGCCGATGTTCATGATCGGCGGCGCACTGGGTTCGCTCGAGGCGCAGGTCTTCCCGCACGTCGGTGCCGGCTTCTGGGCCCTGGTCGCGCTGGCCGGGGTGCTCGGTGGGGTGATGCGCTCGCCGTTCACCGGCGTCGTGTTCGCCCTCGAGCTGACCCACCAGTTCGATGCGATCCTGCCGCTGGTCATCGGCGCCACCACGGCGTTCGCGGTGTCGGTCCTGCTGCTCAAGCGCTCGGTCCTCACCGAGAAGATCGCCCGCCGCGGCTACCACCTCACCCGCGAGTACGACGTCGACCCGCTCGAGATCATGTTCGTCGGCGAGGTGATGACCGAGGAGGTCCTCGAGCTGGAGGACGACGTCTCGGTCGCCGAGGCCATGTCGGCGATCGGCTCTCCCGCCGACAACGACCAGTCGGCGTGGCTGCAGCGGCTGTACCCCGTCGTGGGCAGGGACGGGGGCCTGCGTGGCGTGGTGACCAGGCGGGAGCTGTTCCGCGCCTCCACCGTCGGCGACGTCACGGCGCCGGTCGCCGAGCTCATGCGCCAGCCCGTCGTGGTGACCCACGCCGACCAGACCCTCAAGAACGTCGCGTCCGCGATGGCGGTGGCCGAGGTGAGCACGATCCCGGTCGTCGACCGCGACGACCCGACCCGGGTGGTGGGGGTGGTGACGCTGGAGCAGCTGCTGGCCGGCCGGGCCCGCGACCAGGCCGAGGCGCGCGAGCGGGAGCGGGTGCTGCGGGTGCGGATGGTGCGTCCGGCCTGGAGCCGTCGCTCGTCCGTGTGAGCGCGCGGCGCCCTACGCTGCGGGCATGTACGAGTACAAGGTGGTCCAGGTCCGTGAAGGCCTCGTCGGGGGCAAGATGTCCGCCGACAAGCTCGAGGGGGTGCTCAACGACCACGCGCGCGAGGGGTGGCGGGTCCGGGCGGTCACGGCCGCCGAGGTCAAGGGACGGGTCGGCCCGGGTGGCACGGAGGGCGTCCTGGTGACGCTCGAGCGCCAACGGGCTTGAGCCGGGCGGCCGACACGGGCCGAATGGCTGAGTGTCACCCCGTCGGTGGCCGGGAATACTGGAGTCGTGCTGGGGGCCGGTTTCAAGCGCGTGCTGCGTGCGGCGCAGGCGGGGGACGAGGCCGCCTTCGTGCGGCTGTGGCGTGACGCCAACCCCGTCATGACCCGCTACCTGCGCGTCGCCGGGCTCGACGACCCCTACGACGCCGCCTGCGAGGGCTGGATCACGGTGGTGCGTGGGCTGCCCGGTTTCCAGGGCGACGAGACCGCCTGGCGGCTGTGGGTGCTGGCCTGCGCGCGGGTGCGCGCGGAGGAGAGCAGCCTGCGGCGCAGCTGGGGGTCGGTGACGGTGCTGCCCGGGGTGTGGTCCGAGCCGGGCGGGGAGCCGCTCGAGCTCGACGACCTCGAGACCACCGGCGAGCTGGCGCACCGCGGCGTGAACGACTCCATCGCGGCCATCCGCGCGTTGCCCCTCGGCCAGGGCGAGATCCTCATGTTGCGCCTTTGTGCCCAGCTGCCGGTGTCCGCGGTCGCGGACATCCTCGGGGCCGACGCCGCCGCCGTCCGGCGCACCGAGACCCGTGCGCTCGAGCGGCTCCAGATAGACCGTGAGCTGCTCGGCTGGTCCCTGACCGCCCCCGCGACCCCCGCCGAGCTCGCCGACGAGCGGGTCGTCACCGGGGCCTTCCGCACCCTTCCGCACAGCGTCCCGCTGGCGGGTACCCCCGGTGGTGCGCGGGTCATCGCTCTGGGCCCAAGGCAGGGTGTGCCGCCGCGCGCCCGGCCGGTCGGCTGGTCCCGCTCCGCACTGGTCGGGGTCGCGGCCGTGTCCGCCTCGGTCGTCTCGCTCGGTGGGCTGGGTGCCGCCGCCTACACCGGCTCTCTGCCCGCACCGTTGCAGCGCGTGGTGCACGACGCGCTGGGAGCCCCCGCCCCACGGGACGACCCGGGAGCCAAGGGCGCCGCGATCCGTGGTGGGTCCTCCGGCAAGGCCGTGCCCTCGTCGGTTCCCAGCTCCGCCGTCGGACCGGACGCGAGCAGCGCCGCAGCAGGGGGACTCTGTCGCGCCTGGGCCCAGGACCAGGCCAAGGGTGTGGCGCGTGACCGCAGCGTCGCCTACCGCAACCTGGCGGTGGCCGCCGGGGGAGCCGGCCACGTGACCGACTACTGCGTCGCGGCGACTGCCGGCAAGCCGGTCCACCCGGCCAAGCAGACCCCGGACGGCTCGGCGCAGGGCTCCCCGACCCACTCCACGGGCCCGGCGAACGCGCCCTCCAAGACCGGCTCGGAGGGGTCGGGGTCACCCTCGGCTCCCGCCAAGCCGACGCGGTCGAGCAAGGCCAACGCCCCCGACACGCGCAGCACGCAGAGCGGCAGCCCCACCTCGCAGCGGTCCGGCGGTGGACAGCTGCGCTCGACCACCCCGACCGGCGGGACCGGTGCCGCCGACACCACCCCAGACGCGACGGCAGACCAGCAGGTCGGCAAGGCGTCGACCATCCCGAGCGCCACAGGGAAGGGCCGAGGCAGGTAGCCAGCCCAGGTCGTGTCCCACATCGGTCCATGGGCCGGTCTCGCACACGGCTCGCGGCATACCCTTGCGGTCGTGGTCGAACGCAACGTTCTGGGCGGCGAGCTGGGGGAGTGTGGCACCGACCCGGTCACCGGGTTCTACCGCGACGGGTGCTGCTCGAGCGGGCCGGAGGACGTCGGCAGCCACACCGTCTGCTCGGTGATGACCGCGCAGTTCCTCGCGCACCAGCGCGCGGTCGGCAACGACCTGTCCACGCCGGTGCCCGCCTACCAGTTCCCCGGGCTGCAGCCGGGGGACCGGTGGTGCGTGGTCGCCGCACGGTGGCTGCAGGCCTACGAGGCCGGCGTCGCCGCGCCGGTCGTCCTGGCCAGCACCCACGAGCGCGCGCTCGAGGTGGTGCCGCTGGCGGCGTTGCGCGAGCACGCCGTGGACGTGCCCGACGACCCCGGCTCGATCGCCTGAGGTGCTCGCGTAGGCTTCCCGCCGTGCTGTTCCCGCTCACCGTCGTCGTGGTCGCCGCGGCGGTGCTGCTGATGGCCCTGGCAGGCTGGTATGCCGCGCGGTCCAGGCTCGTCGACGACCTCCTCCTGCTCGTGGCGGCGGTGCTCGAGCTGGGTCTGCTGGTGCAGCTGGTCGCGGGGCTGGTCCACCTCGCGCGGGTGCCCGGGGGCGCCGCAGAGCAGGCGACGTTCGTCGCGTACGCCGTGACCCTGCCGTTCGTGCCGCCAGCCGCGGTGTTCCTCGCGCTCAAGGAGAAGACGCGCTGGGCCATGGTCGTCGTCGTTGTCGGCGCCTTCGCGGCAGCGGTCATGACTGCGCGGATGCAACAGATCTGGGACCTGCGTGGCTGACGAACCGCGCGCTGCACGTCCCACCCGCTCGGGCCCGGGGATCGTCCTCATCTCCGTCTACGGCCTGCTCGCGCTCGCGGCCACCGGGCGGTCGGTGCTGCAGATCAGCGAGTACTTCTCGCGCGCGCCCCTCGCCTACGTCCTGTCGGCCCTCGCCGCCGTGATCTACATCGTCGCGACCGTCGCGCTCGCGCGCGGCGGGCGCACCTCACGTGGGGTCGCGCTCGCCGCCATCTCGGTGGAGATGGTGGGGGTGCTCGCCGTGGGACTGGCGTCCTACCTCGACCCGTCGGCGTTCCCCGACAAGACGGTGTGGTCCCACTTCGGGTCCGGCTACGGCTTCGTGCCGCTCGTGCTGCCGGTGCTCGGCCTGCTGTGGCTGCGCCGCACCCGGCCGCGAGCGGCCACGCCGGCCTGAGCCGTCGCCCGGTTCGAGCAGTCAGCCGGCGTCGACCGGCTCGAGCACGAACACCGGGATGAGCCGATCGGTCTTGGTCTGGTAGTCGGCGTACGGCGGGTAGGCCGCGACGGCCCGCTCCCACCACGTCTGCCGCTCCTCGCCGGAGAGCTCACGGGCGCGGACGGTCCAGGTGCGGTCGTCGTCCTGGAGGTCGAGCACCGGGTTCTTGCGGATGTTGGCGTACCACTTCGGGTGCTCCGGGGCGCCGCCCTTGCTCGCGACCGCGAGGTAGTCGCCGTCGTGCTCGACTCGCATGAGGGGGACCTTGCGCACCTTGCCGCTCACGCCGAGCATCGTCAGCATCACCACGGGGCGCTCCATGATGTGTACGGAGCGGGTGGTGCCGGTCTCCTCGATCTTCTCGACCTGGTCGCGCACCCACTGGGCGGCGCTGGGGACGTACTCTCCGGTGATCGTCATATGGGCGACAACACCACCGGAACGGACATTTATGCCGGATCCCGGTGTAGCCGGCATCGGGCCGACGGGAGGGGCCTGTGGAAAAGCTCACGGGCGCTGGCGCCAGTCTTCATGGCCTTGACCCGTGACGCAGGTCAGGGTCAGCGCGGAGGAGGTCGCGCGGCTCGGTGCCGCCGTGGCCGGGCTCGCCGGCGACCTGCGCTGGAGTGCCGACCAGACCCGCGACGACGCGTGGGCGCTCGGCCCAGGCCGCAGCCGGGCGGCCCTCGTGGAGGTGGTGGGCGACTTCCAACGCCAGCGGCTGCTGTTGGGGCGGGCGCTGGCCGAGCTCGGTGACCTCGCGCAGCACGCGGGCGGCGGCTACGCCGTGGTCGAGTCCGACGTGGGGCAGTCCCTCGGGCTCGGAGGCGGGCCGTGGTGAGGCCGCTGCCGGTCGAGGGCAACGCGGGTGTCGTGCTCGCGATCTCGCGTGGTCTCGGCGACCAGGCGGCGCGGCTCATCGCGACGACGCGCGCGCTCGAGGGCGTGTCGCGCACCATGGCGCAGGACTGGGACAGTCCGGCCGGTGCGGCCTTCGCCGCGCGGGCGGGTGCCGTGCTGCCGGTGGTCTCCCGCATCGCGACGAGGTATGCCGCGGCAGCGGCTGCCGTGCGCCCGGTCGCCGAGGCGCTCCACGCGGCACAGGCTTCTTCGACGGAGGAGCTGGCCGAGTGGGACGACGCGTGGCCGCGGTTCCTGGCCGCCAGCGAGGCGATGGCGGCCGCGCAGGGCAGTGCCGACCCGGGGCTGCAGGCGCAGGCCGCCGGGCACCGTGCAGTGATGGTGGCCCAGCGCGAGCGGTGCACGCGGGCCGAGCGCCGCAACGCCGCAGCCCACGAGCAGTGGCGGCAGGCCGACGAACGGTGTGAGGTGGCGCTTCGGCAGCTCGTCCGCGACGGGCTGGCCGACCCGTGGGCGTACGACGCGCTCACGGCGACCAGTCGCGAGGCGGGCGACGAACCCCGCGGCGCTGCTGATGGCGCCGGCGCGCACCCGGAGGGAGGCGCGAGCCCGGCGCAGGGTTCCCCTCACGGAGCGGTTCAAGGCCGGTGCCCGCGGGGAGTACGAGCACCGCGTGCGCGGCGTACCCGACCCGCCACTGCGGCACCGGGTCCCGTGGACCGCACCACCCCCCACGTTGGCGGGCAGTGCCGCCTGGGCCACGACCCAGGCCGAGGCGCACGCCGCCGCCTACGCCCGCAATGCGTTCCTCGACGACTGGGCGCTGGCCAGCCGCAGCGGCCCCCGGGCTCGGCGCATCCTGGTGGCGAGCTGGACGGTCGACAAGGCGGGCGACCCGCTTGCCCGCGACGCGGACCAGGTAGGGGCCGAGCCCGAGCCGTCGCGCTCCGTGGCCGGTCCAGCCGACGGGGTGCACCGCGGCGCGGGACACCCCGGCCCGACTCGTTGACCCGCCCCATATGTCGGACCTAGGCTCCAGAGAAACAAAAGCTTTATTCCGCAATGTGGAAGAGGCTCGATGGACGCCAGCGAACTCGCGGCAGCGCTTCGCTCCCGTCTCGGCGACGAGGCGGTGATCACCGACCGGCAGCGGCTGCGCACCTACGAGTGCGACGGCCTCGCCCA